>JACZTW010000093.1 GCA_022573485.1 Planctomycetota bacterium | reverse complement strand
AGTGCAACACAGCTTCCTGCGACCCCAATGGCGGGGAGGGCAACTGCGACACGCTCACGCCGGTCGCCGACGGCACCGACTGTGACGACGGCCAGGCCTGCAATGTGGGTGAGACCTGCCAAGGCGGTAGCTGCACCGGCGGCGGCCCGCCGGACTGCTCCGGCGCGGGCGACCAATGCAACACTGCTTCCTGCGACCCCAACGGTGAAGAGGGCAACTGCGACACCCTTACACCCGTGCCCGACGGCACTCTCGCAGATGACGGCGACGCCTGCACCGTGAACGACCAGTGTGTAGGCGGCCAACCTACCGGAACACCGGTCGATTGCTCGGGCGCCGGCGATCAATGCAACATCGCGGCGTGTGATCCGAACGGCGCCGATGGCAACTGCGGCATTCTCACGCCCGTTAAAGACGGCACACAATGTGATGACGGCGATGCCTGCACAACTGAAGACAGCTGCGCAGGCGGCCAGTGTTTGGGTGGCCCGCCGCTAGAGTGCGACGACGGCAATGTGTGCAACGGCATGGAGACGTGCGATCCGGTGGACGGTTGCCAGCCGGGCACGCCGCTGGACTGCGACGACGGCAACGCCTGCACCGAGGATGGCTGTGATCCCGACACCGGCTGTACGCACGACGACGTCGTCTGCGACGACGAGGATGCCTGCACGGATGACGAGTGCGATCCGGAACTCGGATGCGTGTATACACCGATCGATTGTCCGCCGGGCCAAAGCTGCGTGGACGGCGAATGCGTGGAGCAGGGTCAGCAGCAAACGCTCATCATCAAGCAGGGCGCCTGTCCGGCGCCGGTCAATCCGGCTGGCAACGGCATCGTGCCGATCCTCTTGGTCGGCGACTTCGATTTCGCCCCCGAGAGGGTGGTTCGGGACAGTCTGAAACTGCGGCTCTGCGGCCACCCGGACGGCCCCTACATGACGCCGCTCGCGAGCTTCACCCGAGTGAAGGACATCAACCACCCGTCCACCCAAGACGTCGAGTGCGGCGGGTGTACGTGCAACGATGACCAGAGTTCAGACGGCATCGATGACCTATCGATGAAGTTCCGAGTTCGCCAGTTCTCCACAGTACTCGGGCTGACACCGGGCAGCGGCCAAGTGACGCTCGAACTGTCCGGCGTGCTCGAAAACGGCACGGCGTTCTCCGCACGGGACTGCATCCTGATCGTTCCGTAGCCGCGGGCGCCAGCGCCGATCGAATCGTAGCGCTTCGATTCAACTGAGGCGGTCGATTCAGTAAAAACACGATGGGAGCCGGTCCGCCGCGATGGACCGGCTCCTTTTCTTTCTGTGGCGAGCGTTTTTCAAACTCTGCGAGCGCCACCCTAAACATTTGATAGCGCAGAACACCGGTGAAGTGTCCGGGTCAGGAAAAGTCGTCGGAGATCTCGGGCGGCGCATAAGTGATGGGGCTGGCGGTGGCGATCGGCAGGAGATTATCCCGTCGCGCCTTGTCTTCTTCCATTTGCTTCTCGGCTTCGAGTTGCAGCCGATGCCTGCGGATTTCCACGGCGATGACCTGCAAGAACAGGAACACGCCCCACAAGATGAAAACGGCGCCAAACGCGAATTTCCAGCTCATCATCGTCGCGATCTCCGTAACCACTCAACTCAACATGCTATCGTCAAGCAGACAGAGGTTCCCGCGAATCCATTGTCCTGATTGAGCGAAGTGTGTTTTTTTCGGACGTTGCAGTGCGTATCCGCTCCGCAGTCGGGCAACCACTACGTTTGCCACCAACTTCAGTCGCGTACGTGATTGGCGTGGCGTCAAGACCGGCCTTGCACGTCCTTGAGCCGGGCCCTTCAGGGTCCGGACTATCCGTAGGTCGCCGGCCTGGGGTCCGCAGCCTAAAGGCCGCGGTTCAGTCAGGAGGCGCTAAACACATACCCGACTAAAGTTGGTGACAAACAAGGAACTTGCGACAGGATCGCGACGGATCAACGCCAAATCTTCGTCCGCGCGGGGTCAACTCGCAATCGAACGCATCGTCGAACGACATATGAAACGCAACACTACGCCGAGCGGTACTTTTCGTAATCCGCCTTGAGAGCGTTGGTGATTTCGCCGGGTTTGCCGTTGCCGACTTGCCGGCCGTCGATTGAAGTGACCGCGATGATCTCCGCGGCGGTACCGGTGAGGAAACATTCGTGCGCGGCGTACAGGTCGTCGCGCACCAGGGCCTTCTCAGTCACGGCGATGCCGCGCTGCCGCGCCAGCTCCATGACGATGTTTCGTGTGATGCCGGCCAGGATGCCCGCAGCCGTATCAGGGGTCTGCAATTCGCCGCTGCGCACAATGAAAATGTTGTCGCCGCTGCACTCTGCCACGAATCCGAGATGATTGAACATCACTGCCTCGTGCGCGCCCAGCAACTGGGCTTCCGTCTTGGCCAAGATGCTGCTGAGATAGTTCAGTGACTTCACGCGCGGTGAAATCGAGTTCGGGTGGTTCCGCACGTAAGACGAACTGATCAGTGACAGGCCGGTGTCACACAATTCCTGAGGGTACAGTGCAATCGTCGCGGCAATGATGATAATCGATGGATTGGCGGTGTACTTGGTGCTCAGGCCCAGCGTGCCGACGCCGCGGGTTGCGACCAGGCGAATGTAACCCTCCGTAAGGCTATTGACCTTCAGCGCTTCGCGCATGGCGGAGCGGATCTCATCCTTGGTCATGGGCAGCACCAGGCGGACTGCGACGGCGGACTCGAAGAAACGATCCAAATGCTCGGTGCAGGCGAAGATCTTGCCGTTGTAGATACGAATCCCCTCAAAGATGCCGTCGCCGTACAGCAGGCCGTGATCCCACACGCTGATCTTGGCTTGGTCGGCGGGAAAGAACTCGCCGTCGATCCAGACCTTGAGATTGGGATCGGGAGCGTACGGGTTGGGTCCTTTATGAATCATGTGGTGGCCTTTCATCCAGCACGTGCGGCACAGGTGCCGATCGAGGCGCGAGAGTCGCTCCGCTTTCAACCGGCACTCACGATTTTCCCATCGTCCAGCCGGAGTACTCGATCCGCCGCGCCAGCGACTTCAGGATCGTGGGTCACCATGACGATGGTCTGCCCTGCTCCGTGCAAGTCGCGGAGCAACGACAACACCTCCCTGCCCGTCTTCTTATCTAGGTTACCAGTAGGTTCGTCGGCGAGCAAGACGGGCGGATCGTTGGCCAGGGCGCGGGCAATGGCCACGCGCTGACGCTCACCGCCGGACAATTCGTTGGGTTTGTGCTTCAGTCGATCCTGAAGCCCCACTTTCTCCAAAATCTGCAAACACCGTTGCTTGGCTCGCCGTTTTTCTTTGAACCACTTCCAGGTGGAGTTTCGGATCATCTGTGGGAAAATCGCGTTTTCCAACACGCTCAATTCCGGCAGCAAGTGGTAGAACTGATATACGAATCCGAACGACTCGCAGCGCAGCCGATCGCGGGCACTGTTGGATTGGCTGAAGACATTTTGCCCATTGAAATGCACCGTTCCACTGGTCGGCGAGTCGAGCGCGCCCAAGATATGCAACAGCGTGCTCTTGCCGCTGCCCGACGAACCCATGATGGCCAGAAACTCGCCCGTGGCGATCGACAGCGACGCGCCCTTGAGCACTTCCAGGCCGCTACCGATCCCCATGGGATAGAACTTGGTCAGGCGCTTGGCCGTCAGTATGGTGGCGGTTGTTTGCGCGGGCTTATTCATAGCGAATGGCATCCACGGGCCAGATCTTGGCGGCCTTGCGCGCAGCGACCAAAGAACCGAGCACGCAAGAAAAGACGGCAATGCCGGCGATCACGGCGGCATCGAACGGTTTCACGATATTGGGAATCTTGTCGAAGGCATAGTTCTCCGGGCTCCACACAAGCAGTTCCGGATGGATCTTTTCGGCGATGAAATCCTGGAACTCGTTGATGTAGCGCACGAACAGCACGCCGACCACTGTGCCCATGGCGGAACCGACGATGCCGATCACCAGCGCGTAGCTCACAAAAATGACCCACACGCCGCCCGACGTCGCGCCCATGCTGCGGATGATGCCGATCTCGCGCGTTTTTTCCTGCACGATCATATAGAAAATACAACCGACCAGCAGAACGGCCACGAGACTGATCAAAGAGAACAGAATGTCCACCAGGATCCGTTCCTTCTTGACTGCGTTGATAAAGCCGGCATTGCGTTCTTCCCAGGTCTGCACTTGCATGCCCCGGATCAGCGAGTAAGCGTCCATAGGATCAGGACAAAACACGGCATAGCGCGCTCCGAAATCGTCCCACAGGGTTCTGATGGTGTCGCGGGCCTGATTGTAGTCAACTCCCTCGTGGAGCTTGACTTGAATCTGCGTGGCCCGCGGCGCCGACAAACCCGAGCCGTCTGTATACTCCTGGGCGTCAATCTGCATCAAACGCTGAAGTAGGTCGAAATCGACGTAGATGTTCTTGCTGTCGATGTCGAAGATCTTTGTTCGCGAATCGTCCACATAGCGGAAGAAACCCTGAATGAACGGCTCGGTCTTCTTGAAAGCGCCTGTGCGCGTCAGCGACGGCACCTGCACCCGGACCCGCGCTCCTTTGTCGTACTTGCGCGTGTAACTGCCGTCCTTTTCCCGCCAGGCCACCATGTCCACGCCGATGATGATACCCGGCAGAAGATCACTGTCAGACTCGTCGTACCCCAGGCCTTCGGCCCACTTGAACACGCCCGGCCCCGGGTAGGGCTGGAACGGTTGCCGTTTGTACTTTGCTTTCACATCGGGGTCATCCGTTGCTTTCTGGTAGTCGGCGTACGCCCGTTCGTAATCCGCCGGCAAGCGCGGCAAACCGCGCTCGTCAACACGCCACATGGGCATGGCCTGTTCTTCCAGAGTGGTCGTGCCGGGGAAATGCTTGTCGTAGTACAGACCGTCGCCGAAGCTGTTGATCTTGCGGTACTCGTCCAGCCGAATGCCGTTGATCATGCAGTAATCATTGCGATCCCGCTCCAGCCCGCCGAAGACCCTCAGCAAGGCGACATTGATGATCACCGGTGCGGCGGCAACGATCTCGTCGCCCATCTTCTCGTTCAATTCAGCGATGAATTCGTCGTAATAGGGAAAGGTCTCCATGCTGCCGATTTCGAGAATGACGTCGCCCAGCAGCCGCCGCGAACTATTGCGCACTGTGTCGAGAAACCCACCCATCACGCTGTGTACGACCAGCACCATGGCCACACACAACGCCACCGCCAGAATCGCAAAATAAGCGATCCGCCGCTTCCGCAAGTACCGAAATATCAGAAAGAACTTGTACACGATAATCCAAAAACCGCGACCGCCGGCTTGCCGTTTAGCAGCCGCTACGAACCCTCAATGATTTCCCTCCGCGATGCACGCGCCATCCCTGGTGCAACCGACCGCGTGGCATGGGCATCCCGACGAGCACCTCAAGACACCGTATCCCTGTCCTCGTCTTCCGTCCTCAAAGGCCGCTGCAACGGAAACAGAATAACATCGCGGATGCTCGTCTGATTGGTCAGCAGCATCACCAGCCGATCGATGCCGATCCCCAGCCCACCCGCAGGCGGCATGCCGTATTCCATCGCCATGATAAAGTCCTCGTCCATGACCGCCATGGTCTCGTCTCCCTCGCCGGCCAAGCCCTTCGACAGCGTCTCCCGCTGCACGAGCGGATCGTTCAACTCGCTGTAGGCGTTGCCCAGTTCCATGCGGGCAACAAAAACCTCAAAGCGCAGCGCGATCGAAGAATCGTCCGGGTGGCGTTTGGTCAACGGGCACAGCGGCGCCGGATAATCGAGCACGAACGTCGGCTGAATCAACTGCGGCTCGACCGTGGCCTCGAATACTGCGTTGGTCACCACAGCGTCATCCATCTTGCCGTGTTCGATCCCCAGTTCATCGGCCTTGGCGCGGATGGCCGACATGTCGCCGATGGTCACGCCGCCGTATTCCGCCAGCAAGTCGGCATACTTCCGCCGAGGCCAGGGCGGCTTGAAATTGAGGGTGTGCTCGCCGAAGGGACGCTCATATCCGCCGCCGATCTTTTCAATCGCCGCCGAAACGATCGCCTCCGTGATGTCCATCATGTCGTGATAGTCGCCGTAGGCTTGATAGAGTTCCATCATGGTGAACTCTGGATTGTGCTTCGTGCTGATGCCTTCGTTGCGGAAGTTTTTCGAGAACTCGAAAACCCGCTCCAGCCCGCCGACCAGCAACCGCTTGAGATACAATTCCGGGCTGATCCGCAGATAGAGTTGCATGTCCAGCGTATTGTGATGCGTGGTGAAAGGCCGGGCGGCGGCGCCGCCGTACATCGGTTGCAGCACCGGCGTCTCCACTTCCATAAAGTCGCGGGCCGCCAGGCACTCACGAATCGCTTGGATGATCTGCGAGCGCGCCTCGAAGACCTTTCGCACATCCGGATTGACAAACAAATCCACGTAGCGCCGGCGATAGCGCAAGTCCATATCCGACAGGCCGTGCCATTTGCCCGGCGGCGGCAGCAGAGCCTTGGACAGAAAACTGAACTCGGTCGCCCACACTGTATTCTCGCCGGTCTTGGTCTTGCCGAGTTGGCCCTGGACGGTGATGATATCGCCGAGGTCGATTTGCTTGATCGCCGGCCAATGATCCGCGAGATACTGCTTGGGCAACCCGATCTGCAGATCCCCGCGACGGTCGCGAATCTTCAGGAATGCCAGCTTGCCCATCGGGCGGTGCAGCATGACCCGCCCACAGACGCGAACGCTCGACGCCTCGGATGTTTCACCGGCGCCCAGATCAAGCGCCTCGATCTGTTGATGAATTTCCGTCGTTGATTGAATGTCTTGCGTACGTTGACCATACGGCTTCGTGCCGAGTTCGATCAAGCGCTCGAGTTTTTTGAGTCTGTCTTCGCGAAACTGGTCTGCCATGGGCTTGCGGGTGTCGGCGACAATCTTCTTTGACCGATAGAACCTGTGGCATGCTAACACGAGCTTCACACAACGGCAATGCGATAAACAAGCCGACGCTGTCGGCCAACAAGCCGGCACGGTCGGCGACTTGAAGGAGTGTCATCTTATGTTCGCAATGATCCTAGGCGCGTTCTTGTACATCTTCTGGACGGTTGCTTCCATCATCCTCCCTGCCACCGAAGGGACGCAATTCCTGACCACGGTGTAGCGACCAAACGGACAAACATGGAGAAGGACCGGCGGGTAGCTCGGGTGTCACTGGCAGCTTGCCTGCCAGCGCTCGACGTACCAGCAGCAACACTGGCGGGCCAGCCGCCAGTGGCATCCCCGCGGCTTGCCTCTTCGCGCGCCGGCAGCAGATCATCAAGCCGCGCTACCGAATCAACGCGGCGTCGGCCCAGTCGAAACGATCCCGCACGTCGCCGTTGCCCCCGAAATCCACGCGCAGCTTGAGCGTGTGCGCGCCGCTCACGTCGATGCGCACCGCGCGGGGTTGCGTCCCCCCGCGCATGTGCCGCTCCTCCCACTTGACCTCGCCATCCACAACGATGGATGCGGAAACGTCGCCCATCAAGCCGGCGGCATCGTCCAGCCCGCACTGCGCCGTAAACTCGCGATATTGCCCATCCAGTTCATAGGTCAGCACCGAGCGGCTGTGAACACCGATGCCGGAGTCGAACGCGCGCCCGCCGATCGACAGCGGTCCGCCGAGCACGTTCTTGTCGATCCGGTAAGGCCATTTCAGCGAGAGCAGGGGCGTGTGTTCGTATTTCGAAGGCGTCAGGCTGCTCAGCCAGATCCAGCGCCCGCCGCGAATCTCCGCGGAACGAAGCGCCTGAGGCGAAAGCCCCTGCAACGAGCCGTCAAAGAAAGTGAGGTCCAGCCCATCCGGAGTCCACCGCACACGGGACACCGTCAACGTGCTGCCGTCCACGAATTCCAGACGCACACGCGGGGCGCTGCCGGCGACGTAGGGCTCCGGCACCATGGCCAGCGCGACCATCAGGGCAGGATCGATCTCCATCTCGCGACCGGCGTGCTCGAAAGTGATCTTCTGCGGCGCAATCCGGACCAAGAACCCGCGTAACATGTCGCCGTTGATCATCAGCAGGCGGTCTTCGGAAGATTGCGTCTTACCGATCATTTGTTCTGCACGCTTCTGCCATTTCGGCAGGCTCGCTTTCGGCATGAGGCAGGCGCGAATGCGCTCGAGTGGAATCGCGATGCGTTTGCGCATCACGGTATCGAAAATGAGCTGGTCCGGGCTGCTGCCGGAGATTGTGCCGTAGATCTTGTCCCCGCCGGCCAGCAACACGCACATCGGCGCGGGCGGCTCCTCGGCAGGCGAGAGATTGCGGATCCAAACGACTTCGACCGGCGGTATGGAGATCGGCTCGGGCGCATCCGGCGGCAACAACATCACACCGCTGTCGAGGCTGAATTCGATTAGCTCGCCGGTCAGAATCTGGTGGCCGATGGTCCGCACGGTCACTTGGATGCGCGCCTCCGCCAATGGAGCAACAGCACAACACAGGCCGACAACGGCCGCCCGCATCAGCGGGCCGGAGCATTTCGGGGCATACCGATTCATGACACGTATATTATAGGTTAAATCGGTCCCGGGCAGCCTCGGCCCCAAGCGGAAAACGCCCCTAGCCTGCCTCAGCGGGCGGATTATTTGAATTTGGGGGCCAAGCCGAGACTCTTGCGGACCACGGTGAGTTGCCCGGCGTGCAGGCCTTCGTGCCACGCAATCGTGGTCATCAACATTCCCTGGTTCGCGGCGAACGTCTTGAAGTCATCGGGCAACGGTTTGGCCAGCTCTTCGGCACTCATCGAACCGAACCACGCCAGCAGGCCTTCACGGTTGTCCGCCAAGGCATTCGTGACCTCGCTCAGCGAGGGATAAGCACCGGCATCGGCCTGAGGGATCGACCCCATGCCGAAGAGCTTCACCCA
The DNA here is from genome assembly GCA_022573485.1 of Planctomycetota bacterium. Classification (GTDB taxonomy): domain Bacteria; phylum Planctomycetota; class Phycisphaerae; order UBA1845; family CAIVHJ01; genus JACZTW01. Next base: position 3,059 of record JACZTW010000093.1, on the reverse strand, counting down.
ACTATCGGAACACCGCGCGGGTTTCTTCCCGACGTTCGACATGAACACGTCATCGGCGTAGGCAATGTGCCCCGCGATCCAAAGCGCGTGGTTGCCGGCGGCGCACGGCTGGTGGGTCAGTTTGTCCTGCGGAATGTCGCTCAACAACTCCAGCGTCCATTTCCGCGCAAAGTTCAAAGCCGCAATTCCATTTTCGAGAACGATATTCGACATCGCCAATATCCTCCTGTCCAAATCACTCAAACACAATGCCCCAGACAATTCGCCTCGCTCCGCACATAAGACCGACACGTACACCGTCTGTACCACACGCCCTCGGTTGGCCCACTCGCACTGGCTTCGCCGATTAGCAGACGCCCCGAATTCAAATCAACCTTCCGCGCAAGCATCCCCCCCGCCGCTGCGATATTCGTCCCACGCCAAGCAGCAGTCGAGGAGCGGCTCCAGATAAAAGACCAGCCGGGAACGCAACAGTTCCGCCGCCGGCGCCTCTTGCCCGCGCGACTCCAGATCGGCGCGGATCAAACTCACGATTTCATCGACGTCGATGGCATTGGCCGTCGTGCAGGCGCCGTCGAGGAAGTCTTGATTGTCCGCGCAGGTTGCCGTGGTCTGCGCATTGGCCCGCACCAGCGGCGCCAAGCCGCCGAGGGACGTACGATCGACCTGCAATTCCAGATCGCCGACGATTGGATCGCCGCGCACCACGACGATCACATCCGATGCGCCCTCCGGCGACACGGTCAAGCTCCCTCCGGTATCCCGCGCGATGCTCAGATCCTGCCCGTCGGTCGGCGGCGTGATCGTGCCGTTGTCGGCGTCGATGTTTTGAATATTGCCCGTATCCGGGTTGAGGTTGAACGTAAACGAGCCGCGGTCATCGACCAGCGTGCCCAGGACGTTCTCGTCGGCGCTGGGCTGAAAGCCGGCGTCGAACGGGATCGGGCCGCAGCCGCCGACAGCCAGCACGGGCAACAAAGCAAGGGCCAAAGCACAACCGCAAACCAAGTTCCGAAGCGGACATTCACAGCGCATGACGTTTCCTCCCATAGTATTCCCTAAAACGATCACAGATACCCGACCGCCGCAAAGAATCACGGCAGGCAGGAACATTATATCCGAAATCCGGGGCGCGGATAGTCGTCGCGTTCGCAGGGATCCAGAAACGGCAAGCCCTTGGCTGCGTTCTCCGAACAGGCTTGGCCGTTTGGCGGATGCCTCATCGTGACAAGAAATACAAGAAGATGACGTCCATCTGGAGGCTCATTCCGCGCGCGGTGGCGCTGCTCTGTCTAATTTGAGATCGCGACGGACGGCGAGGACGCACCATACGATGATGGCGGCGTTGACCGCGAAGAACAGCAGGAACAGCAGTCGCCCGCCGTTTTCGGCTGCGGCGGCATGGTTTTCGTAGAGCGCTGCCACGTCGATGCGCGCGAAGCGCTCGGCTTCGCGGACCATGCAGATTCCCAAAATGGACAGCATGGCCCCCGCCGACGCGAGCAACAGGCAGCCGCGCGAAAGGCGCGCCCCGCGCCACTGGCCAAGCCAGGCGATCCCCTGCAAGACCACGCCGACGAGCGCGACGACAACGTACGGAGCACTCGCGCGATCGCCGAACGCACCGCGCGACGCCGGATCCAGCCTGAGATACTGCATCGTGCCAAAGAGAGCCGCCAGGCCCAATCCCACGAGCGCCCACACACACGCGATTCGCACTTCCCAAGAGGATACTTTCAACCCGCGCCGCTCGGCGGAGCGCAACTGCCAGCAGACGATCGTCATCATGGTCGGCACCGAACCGGCCAGCCACATCAACAGTCGCGGCATCAAGGCAGAATGACGATAAAACCACTGCCGCTCCACAAAGAACGGAACCCACCGCCGATGGTCGAGGCTGAGCAAGTGATTCTCCGACCACGAATAACCGACGAAGCCGATGGCAGCGAGCGCCCCCACGCCGACGGCCACCCGCCAGCCCGCAGGCCAATCGCTGATCGACCTGCTTTTGAGCAAGTACAACAAATAGAACGCCACGATCAGCGCCGGCACAATCGCCATCCAGCGGTGAAACAGCAACAGGTTGGCGGTGTAGAACTGCTGCTTGTAGAGAATTTGCACGAACAACAGCGGCGCCACGCCGGCGGTGATCACGCCGCTGAACGCAAACGGCAGCCAGTCGCGCAGCATCGCAGCGATCGGATTGTGCTGGCGCGTCAGCGCGACGTCCGCCCGCCCGAAACCCACAATGGTGACATAGAACGTGCCGGCGAAGACATAGTTCATAAACACAAAGTGAACCGCCAGCGTCAGGACGTAAAGCATCAGGTAGAACAAAGTCGGCGCAGGGACACTGAATGGAAAGAAACTCTCCATCACTCATCCACGACAATTGAAGAAAATGCGACTTCGGATAAACCCAAGGAGCCGCAGGCTTCAGCCTGCGCGATGCTCCCCGCCCGCGCGATGCTCCCCACCCTCGCCGCGTTTGCACTTCTCCCCGAGCCGCGGGCTTCCCTTCGGGTCTGAACCTCAGGGTCGAAGACAGCCCGCGCGGATTCCCGCCCAGAATGAACCTCTCCCTCGCCCACCCTCTCCGGACCCGCTTCAATCAACCACTTCTCGATATTGGCGATTGCTGTTTGATCGTCCGACACTTCCCACTCGGCGGGTCTGTGCGCACTTTCCCAGGTCAAATACTGCACCAGCGCTTCCAATTCCTCAGCCGTGCCGGCGAAGGGCGGCATAAACGGCTTGGTGAATTGCAGTTTGGCGATGTTCATGCGCTTTTGATCGAGCGCCCAGGATCCGGTCAAGTGCGTCAGGCCGTTGGCGCCCGAGACTGTGTGGCACACGCTGCATTGAAAGCGATAAACGCGGGCCCCGAGGCGGAGTTGATCGTGCGGATACCGGTCTGCATTCCGCAATGGATAGGGATCGGCGGTGACTGAGCCGACCGCGCGCAGGCGCGCCACTTCCGCCCGCGTGATCGAGTTGGCATAGAGCGTCTGGCGAACTGTGTAAGGCTTGCGTGAACCCTCGCGTACGAACTCCCCACC
>JACZTW010000326.1 GCA_022573485.1 Planctomycetota bacterium | reverse complement strand
GGCTGGAAAACGAGACGAGATCGAACCCAGGGCTTGCGCCCTGGGCTACATGCTTGCGCCCCTCCGGGGCTGAACGGATGCTTTCCACACACGCTCTAAGCCAAGTAGGTCGGGTCCTCGACCCGACACTTTCGCGTCCGATGGCATGTCGGGTCGAGGACCCGACCTACGGAACTGATTGTGGTGGGCAGCGCACACCCTACGTTCTCCATTGCATAGCGCGCGTGTGAAGTAAGAGGGGTAGTGAATTGTACGGATGGGTTGTGCGCGGACCGGAGGAAATGCGGAATGGGGATCAGGAGGAGGAACCTCGGTTCGACAGGCTCACGGCGGGCGAGTCAAGGATCGCGGATCACGGACCACGAATCACGTATCACGAACCACGAAAAACCTCAGTGGCCGAACAAAGCCAATTCGTCGCAAGACCAACGCCGCAATGGGGTCCCGTCGCGTGATGCCGCACGCGGCGTAGGGGGCGTCGGCGCGTTCTCATGGTTGCATGACTCTGCGGGCGTTGCGCAGGCCCTGGTGCAGCCAGTCCAATTGATGATCGAGGATGGTGCCGAAATGGCTGACCGTGGTGCCGCCGGCGCCCGCTTCGGCAGCCCAGGTGAGCTGCCGCACCACTTCCGGGGCTTCGTCGATCGAGCCTTCGTCCATCCGCAGAAGCAAGTCCATGTTCTTCACCGAAGCCGGCGTCAGGACTCCGGCAAAGCGCTCGCCGCGGCTGAGTTCGTCAATCACGCCTTCCAAATCCTCGGCATCGATAGTAATGCGGTCGGCCAGTGCAAAGAGGTCCGGGGCGTGTTCGAGTTCCACGAAAGTCTGCGGGGCGTTGCGGAAACTCAAGATGATCGACTTGTTCGATACCTCGCGGAGTCGCTTGAGCAAGTCCAGGTACACTGCGTCGGTCCAAGTGATGTACCGGGCGATCGACGGATTGTCGGCCAGCAAATCAGCCAGTGTCCAGCCCTGCGGAATTGCCCGGGAACCCAGGCGATCGAGCGCGGACCGCACGCAGCGCAGCGCCGCCTGCCCGTCGATGCCGTCGCGCTCGGCGCCCTGCAAACACGACTCGCAGAAACAGACATTGAGCAGATCGGCGACGTCGGTGTCAAACATGGCCAGCGCCTGCACGTGCGGGGCCGGATCGGTCGCCGGCGGGCGCTGGACATCCTCGATGACGATCGCGGAGACATCGTCATAGCCCGACAAATCGCCCACCAGCGACAGCACATACTGCCGAACATCGGGGTTGCCGGGGCACAGCGCGTTACGGCTGGCGATGCCGTACGCGTTTTTGCAGGCGGCCTCCGGATGCTTGCCGACCAGTCGCCGGCACAGCAGTGGGTTGATGCCGACACGCAGGTCGAGCTGTCGGCCGGCGCATTCCTCCGAGACCTTGGCCAGCACGTCCATCTTGCGATGCTGTTCCCATATGGGCGGCTTGAGACGAGTGGCCTGGTACTTTTCTTCGTTCGGCAGGAAGTACACGCCGCCGGTGGTGCGATGAATACGCGGCTCCACGCCGGAGCGCGGGCGGAACTGTTCCATTTCGTCGGTGGCGACGATCAAAGTCAGGCCGGTCGCTGCGATGCGATCCCGCAGGCAATCCAAAACATCCGTCAGGCCCTCATCGAGCAGATCCCACGGATAGCAACAAATGTGACAGGCAAACATGTGAGTTCCTCGTGGCTGGTGCCGGTCCGGCAGGCAGGCCCTTGGCGGCTACTATACCGCGTGAACCGGCGACTGCCAAAGGAGCGCGACTTCGTATTTCCGCAAACCGTTAGCGCCCCGGCGGGCGGTGCGTGGTGCTGCATCTGCTAAACGACGAAGTCACTGCGGGAGACCCAAACGCTCCAAAGCTGTGGCAACGCGGCCCGTGGCTTGCCGTTTAGCAGCTTACTCGATGCCGATTGGCTTCCCGCAGCAGGTTGCACTCGTGGCACAGGATTCAAGAGTCCTTGCTTCATGTCGCAATCAATGCGATATTCTAGGCAGGAGAGGCCCCTGCGATTATTGGAGATTCCGTTGCCCGGCAGAACCGACGCGATTTTGATGAAAGAAATGGCGAGTGAGCTGCTGCAAATGCAGACTCTGTCCGCGGCGACGCGCAGCCGCTCCCGCAAGAAGGGAGCCGCGGATCTCACGGAGACCGAGTTTCTGACGCTCGATCTATTGACTAAGGCCAAAATTCTAACCGTCGGCGAGATTCAGCGACAGATCGGCGTGCTGCCGGCCCAAATGTCGCGCGTGGTGCGGGCGTTAGAGAAGCGGCGGGGCGGCGCGCTCATCAAATGCGGCATCAACCGCAAGGACAAGCGCAGAATCGACATTGAGCTCACCAAGGTCGGCCGGCAGTTGCACACGAATTATAAGGAGGTGCGACTCCAGGGCATGATGAACTTTCTGGAAGTCTTGAGCAAGAACGACTGCCGCGAGTTCATGCGGATCTGCCGCATCATCCGAGGCCAAATCGAGAGCATGCTCATGCGTTGAAGGCGCCAGTGGCCAGCCGCACGGGTGCCGTCTATGAACGAGCCTCCGTCAAGGAGTGGCGGGAAGTGTACGGGACTGGAACGGATGGCGCAATCTTCGCAGGATATGGACCTCGCTGAGTCGAGGCGCTGGCTTGGCGACTTTCGGCAGGCGCTGAGATTCCTCAGGCCTCAGCGGCGCCGAATCGCGCTGGCCATCGCCTGCGCGCTGGGTTTGGCGATCTCGCTGGTGGGCAGCCTGTCCGCCGTTCAACCCATCCTGCGCATCTTCGTCACGGAGAAGGACGGACCTCGAGCGGCGGTATTCAAGATGGCCGCTGAGCGGGCGCTGGACGTCGAGCTACAGTCGTATGACGAAGACAAGCACGGCGCATTCGCCGTCGCGTTTCCAGAAGATGTGGCGGTCGTGGTCAAGACCATCCACGATGGTTCGCCCGTCGGCCTGGCCGGCGCGCATCAGGGCGGCGTGCTGTTTCCCGCAGACCGAGCCGTCGACACGCGCACGGGATTTCTCGAGCTGCTCGGCG
>JACZTW010000092.1 GCA_022573485.1 Planctomycetota bacterium | reverse complement strand
TTTCGGGATCTGCAGCCGCTCGCTGATCCCATCAACGGTCAAAGCCGAGGCCCGTGTCTGCTCGCGCGCTTGTTCCATGAGACGTTCATATTCATCGCGATCGACTTTCAGTCCGCGCTCCTCCGCCATCAGCTCGGTGAGGTCGATCGGAAACCCGTAAGTGTCGTGCAGCATGAACGCATCTTCTCCGCAGATGATTGGCGCACGCTTGCAATGCTTCTCGATTACTTCCCTCTGCCCCTTAGGGCCGGCCGGGATCACAATGGCTTCGGGCCTTCCGGTCTCAGGTGCGGCAGCCAGAACGCAGTCTCCCTCACCATAGTCGACAGGCTCCCCTGTACACGGATCGAGACTGCCAACAATTGCCGACGGCCCAAGTGGCAGATTTGGATCGATGATAGTTGTGATGATGCTGTTGCGCGCAGCGCTGTCAAAGAGTCTGACGCCGCGTTCGTACGTGAGGCCGAAAGACCCCTCTTCGTCGCGAATGATCTCCGCGACTTCTTCGGCGTTGCTCTGGGACGGGTCGCGCGGGCTGAAGCCTGCGGCTCCTTGTCCGCTCAGTTCGGGAAACGCGTGCGACATCGTGTCGATGACAGCGGGGACGAGTTTGTGGATGAAAGGTTCGTGCATGTTGAAGTACTGCCGCCCGTAGCGCACCGCCCGGCGCAAGATGCGTCGCAGCAGATATCCTCGGCCTTCGTTGCTCAGCGTTCCGCCGTCCGTGATGGCGAACACCAAACAGCGCAAGTGGTCCGCAATCACACGATAGGCGACGTCTCTCATCACCGCATCACATGCACCGGTCGGCGAGACGCCGGCCGGTAGATCGGATTCCAGGAGTCCGGCGTACTTCTCTACGCCGGTCACTTTCTGGATCGCGTCGAAGATCTGTGTGAAGATGTCGGTGTCGTAATTGCTGTTTTTGCCCTGCAACAGGGCGGTGATGCGCTCGAGGCCCATGCCGGTGTCAACGTGCTTGGCGGGCAACGCTTCGAGCTTGCGGTGTTGGGCCAGGAAGATACCGCGTTCGTCCGTGCCGTACCGCTCAAGTCGAACTCTACGGCGAGCTTCGTTAGGATCATGTTGCGGGTCCTTGGGCGGTCGCACTTTCTCGAACTCTTCCATCGCCTCCTGTCCGCCCGGGAGCCAGCTTGCATTAAACTGGATGAACACCAAGTTCCAAATCTCCATAACCCGTGCGTCACCCGCGTTGACCAGTGATGCGCCGCTCTTGTCGGGCGTGAGATCGACGTGGATTTCGCTGCATGGGCCGCAAGGCCCCGTGTCGCCCATTTCCCAGAAGTTGTCCTTCTTTTTGCCGGGATGCACGCGCTCGGGCGGCAGGATCTTCAGCCACAGCTCACGGGCTTCGTCGTCCGGCTCCAGGCCTTCGGCGGCGTTGCCCTCGAAATAAGTGGCGTGCAGCCGATCCGGCTCCAGCCCCCAGCGATCGACCAGCAACTCCCAGGCCCACTCGATGGCTTCCTTCTTGAAGTAATCCCCGAACGACCAATTGCCGAGCATCTCGAAAAACGTGTGGTGATAAGTATCATGGCCGACGTCGTCGAGGTCGTTGTGCTTGCCGCCGGCACGGATGCACTTCTGCGTATTCGCTGCTCGCGTGTACTCGCGCTTGCCCGTGCCCAGAAACACGTCCTTGAATTGGTTCATCCCTGCATTGGTGAACAGCAGCGTCGGGTCGTCATAGGGCACCACCAGCGAAGAGGGCACAAACGTGTGGCCTTTCTCCTTGAAGAAATCAATGAATTGTTGGCGAATCTCGCTGGAAGTCATAATCCATAACCGTATGCAGTGGGGGGTATATACCGTTGACGCTTACCGTCGGCAGTATACAGGAGAGTTCTCCGGTTTTTAAGCACGAAAGATCGAAGGGAGGAGGACTGGTCGCGGCCTGGGTGGTTTGGAAGCCGAGTGGATCTTCACTCTCTAGCGGCGGTCAGGACGGGGCGTTGCTTGAGATCGCCGATGACGGCTTCGATGACCATCTCTTCGTGATTGCGATAGACGGTCAGTCGGACGATCTCGCCGACCGGAGTCGCGCCGACCATGCGAATGAGGTGATCTTCGTTCCTGACCGGCTCAGCGTCGTATTTGAGGATCAAATCGTCTTCACGGAGGCCGGCCTCTGCCGCCGGAGTCTCTGACAACACACGAGTCACGACCACGCCCCAGCGGTTGGCAGCGCTGACCTGCCGGCGGGCGAACCGGTCGCTCTCGATGTTCACACCCAGAAATCCGTACTTCACTTCGTCGCCCCGAGCGAGCGTATCAATGATTCGGCGTGTCCGCGAGCTGATCGGAATGGCATAGCCCAGCCCTTCGCTGACGCCCGAGCTTGTCTCGATGGCGGTGTTGATGCCGATGATCTGGCCCTGGATGTTGAACAGCGGCCCGCCGCTGTTGCCGGGGTTGATGTCCGCCGTGGTCTGGATCAAGTTGCCGTAGTACTTATCCCCGTTTTCCTCGAGTTCCTGGAGAGACTTGCCCAGAGCGCTCACGATGCCATAGGACAAGCTCATGTCGCCGTCCCTGGCGGTGCCGAAGGGATTGCCCATCGCCAGTGCAAACTGCCCGACTTTGACGTTTGACAAGTCGCCGTATTCGACCGGAACGAGATTGTGGGCATCGATCTTGATAACGGCCAAGTCGCAGCGCTGGTCCCTGGCCACGATGTCAGCCTTGTACCGCCGACCCGAATGCAATGTCACGTAAATGCGGTCCGCTGAACTGACGACGTGGTCGTTGCTGAGGATCAGTCCATTCGCAGAGATGATCACGCCGCTGCCGACCATCGGGGCTCGCCGCGGGCGGCCGGGTCGATTCTTGGTGGAGATGGCGACGACCGAAGGGCTGACTTTCTCGGCGAGGGCGATGAAGGCGTTTTCGATCGCCTCCAGATCGGCGATATTGGACTGGGCGGAAGCAGACGGAGGCAGGCCCCAGACCGCCAAAGCGGCTAATATGAGCAACGGCACACATCGGACTCTCGAATCAGACATGCCTTCTCCTCCACGGGATCGCAATCTGCGTTCGATCTGTCGAGTAGGTACGTCCCAGCTTCTCCTACTGATTATAGCCGCCGAAGTGGTGGGTTTGTCAATCATCATTTGCCCGGCTGGGATCGCTGCGAAAATAGGCAAACTTGGCGGATTCTCCGGAGGAGTTGTGAATATGGGATCGGATGTTCCGAAAATGAACTATGTGCAGGCTCTGAATGTACGCCCTGGGAGGATTTGCCGATGCATCCGCGAGCGAAAGCGAAACTGACGATGTTTTGGCGTCATTGGGTTCGGCCGATTGTTGTGGTGGTTGTTGCGACCAGCGCGTTTCGGTCCGCGATCGCCGACTGGAACGTGGTTCCGACCGGTTCAATGAAGCCGAGCATCGTGGCAGGCGACCGCATCCTGGTCAACAAACTGGCCTACGGCCTGCGAGTACCGTTCACGGATTGGCAACTGCTGCAATGGTCCCAGCCGCAGCGGGGCGAAGTGGTGGTGTTTTTCGCACCGGATGGCGGCCCACGGATGGTCAAACGGGTCATTGGCGTGCCCGGCGACACCATCCAGCTCTATGGCAACCGTCTGATCATCAATGGCACGTCGATGCAATACTCGCTGGTCGACGGGCAACTCTCCGAAGAGGTGGAAGGGGAATCCGATCGTACGCATTACACGTATACGGAACACCTCGACGGTCGGGATCATTTGATGATGACCACGCCGAGCGCGCGGCCGCTGGGCGACTTCGGGCCGATCGTGGTACCGGACGGCAGCTACTTCGTCATGGGGGACAACCGGGACGGCAGCAGAGATTCACGCTTCTTCGGTTTCGTATCCGGCGATCAAGTCGTCGGCAGATCGTCGCGGATCATCCTCTCGCTCGATGCGGACAATTTCTACTTGCCTCGCGCCGATCGCTTCCTGCGTCCTTTGCCCTGAGGATATGTGTGAGAGAACGGTTGTGCAATCAGAGACGCGACCGTAAGGGAGCGCTTGGCGTTCGCAAGCAAACCGCTCCCTTACGGTCGCGGCTCTGAAGGCGCCCGCGATTATGCAAAGGCCGTCTGACGCAGCAGCATGCGCACTTGCTGCGGATCGCGGCCGACGACCGACCGCAGCGCCCGTTCTTCGTCTTCGTCGATCAGGCCCAATCCGACGGCGCTGTGGATCTTCTTGATTTCCTCTTCTTCGTTGATCGCGGCTTCTCCCATGCCGCCGAACAGCGTCAATGATGAGACGGAATCCAGATCGTCCATTTGGTAGAGGCGACCGACCAACTGGTCCCACTCGTCGGTGCTGATCAGGCCGGAGGACACCAATTCGCGCATGTCCATGAATTCTTCGGCGATGGACGGCGGTTTGAGCTCGACGCAGCCGAAAATCGTCAACAAGAAGGTCCGGCGGCGTTTTTCCGTTCGCGGGAGCCCGGCTGGCGTGTTCCCCTGCAGGACGTTCAGTACTTTATCGACGTTGCTGGGATTGTGGTTCGGATCTGATTTCCCGCTCGACAGGGCGTGTCGTTCCTGCATCAGGCGTTTCGCCAGCGTCGGCTTGCGCACGTCCGTGCCGCCGAAGAGAGTGACGACAACCTGCCCCTGCCCGCTGAGCGTAACCTCCGAGGCGCCGAAGATTGTAAAATGGAACATAATTCAGCCTCAAGCCAACAACTGCCGCAACCTGTCTCAGCCGCCTATTCGTCCACTGCCGCGGAATATTCCGAGGCGAACACATATTGTAGCACAGTTAAACGGCCGCAAGCACATTGGCGGAGGGCGATTACGCATCGGCGGACGCGGATCCAAGGGCGCGCAGTCGTCGCCCCGTTTCTTCCAGCAGGCTGGCCCGCTCCGATTCGAGGAGTTGGCTCGCGCGTGGCCGGCCCGCGCGGTCTTCCGCGATCCACTCCTCAGCGAACTGCCCGGAACGAATCTCCGCCAGGATCTGCTGCATCAGCGGTTTGACTGCCTCGGCGATCCGAGGGTTGCGTGTCAGATCGCCGTATTCTGCCGTATCGCTGATGTGCTCACGCATGCCGCTTAAACCATGCGAATGGATCAAATCGACGACGAACTTGACTTCGTGAACGCACTCGAAGTAGGCGTGCTCCGGCTCATAGCCGGCCTCGATCAGAACTTCAAAGGCCGTTTTCATCAGGGCTGTCACACCGCCGACCACCGAAACTTGCTCGCCGAAGAGGTCCGTTTCGGTCTCCGCGGCGAAGGTCGCCTCTATGATGCCGGCCCGCCCGGCCCCGATGCCTGTGGCCCAGGCGAGCGCCGTCTGCAGTGCTTTCCCGGACGCATCTTGCTCGACCGCCACCATGGCTGGCAGCCCTCGCCCATCTTGAAATGCGCGGCGCACCATGTAGCCGGCGCCTTTGGGGGCAACCATGATTACGTCGATGTCTTCGCGCGGGCATATCTGCTTGTAGTGAATGTTGAAGCCGTGGATGAAGCCGAGCGCCTGGCCCGCTCTCAAATGCGGTTCGATGTGCTCGCGATACGCGACGGGGGCGGCCATATCGGGCAGTGCCAGGATTGTGAAATCGCTTTGTTTGACGGCCTGATCGATCGGAAGAGGCGCGAAATCATCGCCCACCGCCCGCCGCCAGCCGGGGCCATCAGGGCGCTGACCGACCACGACCTTCAGGCCCGAATCGCGCAGATTCAGCGCGTGGGCGTGCCCCTGGTTGCCGTAGCCGATCACCGCGATCGTCGCCCCGCGCAGCGCACCCAAGTCGGCATCACGCTCAGAATAGACCTTGACTGCCAATGGCGTCTCCTGTTCGGGCGTCATCATACGCCTTCCCTACGCGTAAGTCCCGCCGCTACGAGCGTCGTTTTGCGGTTCGCCGCGTGACGGATAGAGATCGTTCGATCCCGCGCGGACCCGAGAATACCGATAGACGTTGATTTTGGCCTTTGGCCAAGCATAATAGCGGGACTCTCGGAAAGACGGTGGAGCATGAAGGCAATGAGCATAGACCCCAAAGAACTCCATGAGCAGCTTCTGAATGTGCTCCACAAGGAGGACGAGGTCCAGCTCCGCGCCGCTCTGGCCAGCGTCGAACCCGCGGGTGTCGCTGAGATTCTCGAATTGCTCGAAGACGTCGATCGCTCACGCGTGATTTTCGCCCTGGAGAGCGCCGCCGCTGCGGAGTTGATCACGTTGCTCGATGAGCGGGTGCGCGACGAAGTCGTGGATGACCTTCCCGGCGATCGCCTGGCCCAGATGGTCACGGAGATGTCGCCGGACGACGCGGCCGACGTGGTCGGTGAACTCACCACCGAAGAGACCAACGAGCTTCTGGAACGGCTGCCGGTCGAGAAATCCGAAGAGATCGAGCAGCTTCTCAAGTACGACGAGACCACAGCCGGCGGGTTGATGAATCCCCACGTGCTCAGTATGCCCCAGCTCCACACGGTCAGCGAGGCGATCGAGTACCTCCGCCGCGCGGACATAGACAGTGAAGTATTCCAAATCTACACAACTGATCGCGACGGCCGCCTGTCGGGCACTGTCTTGCCGCATCGACTGTTGATTTCTCCGGCGAAGAAATTGATCTCGGATTTGATGGAGCCGGTGCCGACCGAGGTGACGGTGGAAGAGGATCAGGAAGTCGTCGTTCATCTCTTCCGCAAGTACGACCTGACCTCGATGCCGGTCGTGGATGACGATGGCAAGCTGGTCGGCCACATTACCGTTGATGACGTGCTCGATGTGGCTGCCGAAGAAGCCGACGAAGATATCTACCACATGGCCGGCACCGACGCTGCTGAATTGGAGAGTTCATCGACTCTGCGCAGATCGGGTATCCGTTTGGCATTCCTGTTGCCGTCGTTTGTCTTCCTGGCAGGCACTGCGGGCGTGCTGCTGCTCGCCAAGAGCTATTTCGACCAGGGACTGCTGCTGGCGATTGTCGCGTTTGTGCCCATGATCGGAGCGCTGGCGGGTTGTTGCAGCGTCCAGACGTCCACGATTATCACTCGCGGCCTGGCGACGGGTGAATACGCCGCCACGCAGGTGCGGCTTGCGTTTCGAAGAGAATCCGGCATCGCGCTTGTGCTCGCGCCGTGCTGCGCTGCCATTGCCTGGATTTTGGTGCGCATTGAGATCCCCATGCTGTTGTCGAATCAGGAGATTCTCGAAACCGGCGTCTCGGTGACTCGGATTGCCAATGCAGTGGCCTTGGGTATGCTCGTGGGCATTGGTGCGGCTTCGATATTGGGCATTTCCATGCCTTTCTTGTTTCGACGGTTGGGCATCGATCCGGCGATCGCCGCCGGACCGATCGTGACGGCTTTGAACGACGTATTGTGCGTGACGATCTACTTTGCGTTGGCGTATGTGGTCGTCAATTTGTGATGATCGCGGCGGTGGGAATGGCGGAAGCGGTAAGTTTGGGCCGGCAGGAGGTCATCGGGCGATGGCCAAAGCTCTTTCCAATGAACAGATTGCAGTAGCGGAAGAAGCGTTTATCCGTTACTTGCGGTCTCAGCAAATCAAGTACACCAAGCCGCGCCGCGCCATTCTGCGGGCTGCGCTGGGGCTGCCGGTGCACTTTGACGCCGAGCAGTTGCTCGCGCTGCTGCACCAGGCCGGCGAACGCGTGGCCAAGGCGACCATCTATCGCACACTGCCGCTGCTGGTCGATTCGGGCATCCTCAAGCAAGTCCGCCTGAGCGACAATCAGGCCCATTACGAGCACATCCTGGAAGACGCGCCGCACGATCACATGGTCTGTCGTCGATGTGGTCGAATCATCGAGTTTGAGAGCAGGCGTGTCGAGCAATTGCGGGATCAAATCGCGCGCGAGAACGACTTCCGCGCCGTTTCACATCGCTTCGGCATCAGCGGATACTGTGCGACTTGCGCGAAGAGTCAGCCCGCTGATGAAATGCAACAGGGCGGGAACCGCCGCGTTTAGCATAGCGACGCGTAAGCGAGCATTGTGAAAACCAGAATCTTGTTTCGCAGTGAAAAGAAATTGACCAGGGTGGCTAGGTCCATTGCTTCTTCCTCCTGTGGAGCCTCCATTGGGCTCCTGTCCTTCTTCCCGGATCCTCCGTGGGATCACGCCTTCTTGCCGATTGTCTCACATGTCCCGTGCCGCGGGCCAGAGTTGTTCGGCGACTGCACCAGACACTGTAAGTTTAGCGGGATAAACGCTTTATGTCTATCCCTAAGTTGACTGCGGTCTGTCCGGCTTGGAACGATCGTGACGCCGCGCGCTCGCACCGACGAATCGAGCGGCTGCCGACGGGGTTCGTGCGTTCGTTAATTCTTGTTATCAAAGGACTTGCGATATGTTGACCACTGGCCACAGTGCTATCGGACCACCGGGCTTCGCTGATTCATTAGAGCTGGTTTGGCGATCCTGAAAAGCTATGATGCCATGCTCTGCCTGACGCCGATTGACGGGTGTACCACTGCTTGTGAGCAGCGGCACACGTTCCTCAACCCGCGTGAGACTGGGGAAAAGCGGACACTGATCTTGAAGGATAGGAATGACGGCATGAGTAGAAGTACGGAAACAATGGAGCGGATCGTCGCCCTCTGTCGGCGGCGCGGGTTCATTTTCGGCTCCAGCGAGATCTACGGCGGCATCGGCGGCTTCTGGGACTACGGCCCGCTGGGCACCGAGCTCAAACGCAACATCAAGGACGTGTGGTGGCACGACATGGTCACCAACCCGCCCATCGGCCCCGACGGCAAGGAAGTCTCGATGGTCGGCCTGGATTGCTCCATCATCATGAACCCCAAAGTCTGGGAAGCCTCAGGCCACGTCGGCGGATTCAGCGACCCGATGGTGGACTGCACAGAATCCAAACGGCGGTATCGCGCGGATCAGCTGTGGGTTGCCGGCTTCTACACTAAGGACGACTTTATCCGTCTAGTTGAGCGAAACAAGGAATGGACAGAGCGGCACAAGTATCTGCGCGATCTTCTGGACGATGCCAGCGATCTGGATGAGCGATTTGATGAGATCGAGAAGCACTGGGAGCAAAACTGCTCTGAATTCAAACACGAAGTTGCCACGAGTGTCAGTCCTGGGCTCCCAACAATTGCGATGGGAGTGGAAGCGAGCAACGAGATCGAAGCTGGAAACATTGCAGCATCGTTGCTCACAAAGAAACAGTTGAAACAGCTCGGAGGCACGAAGCTCCGTGTCGTTTATGAGATTCGAGAACTTCCGAGCAAGTGGCACCGATTGTCGCCTGCGTCTCAGGAGCAAACGCTGACCGAGCCACGAGAGTTCAATCTGATGTTTCAGACGCACGTCGGCGCTTTGCAGGATGCCGCTTCCGTGGCCTACTTGCGCCCTGAGACGGCGCAGGGGATCTTCGCGAACTTCAAGAATGTGATGGACTCGACGCGGGTCAAGATTCCGTTTGGGATCGCGCAGATCGGCAAAGCCTTTCGCAATGAAATCAATCCGCGGAACTACACGTTTCGCTCGCGTGAGTTTGAGCAAATGGAGATTGAGTTCTTTTGCCATCCTAAAGACTCGAAGATGTGGTATGAGTTCTGGCGTAACGTGCGGTTGAAGTGGTACGAGTCGCTGGGCATCAAGAGTGAGAATCTCCGCCCGCGCGAGCAGGGCGAGGACGAGTTGGCCCACTATTCCGATGCCTGCACCGACGTGGAGTACTTGTTTCCGTTCTCCGACGAGCCGCAGGAACTCGAAGGCATCGCCCATCGCGGGGATTTCGATTTGAAGGCCCACGGCGTGGGGTCGAAGAACAAGGAGAACACCTTCGCGGTGCTGGACGACGACACCAAAGAGCGCTTCCTGCCGCACGTCATCGAGCCGTCGGCCGGCGTGGACCGCTTCCTGCTGGCGACCCTCTGTGAGGCTTACACGGTTGACGAATCGCGCCCCAGTCCCGAGTTGCTCAAGTTCCATCCCCGGCTGGCGCCGATCAAGGCCGCCGTGTTCCCGCTGGTCAAGAAAGACGGCATGCCCGAGGTCGCCGAGCAAATCTACCGCGACATCAAGCCGCACTACATTTGCCAGTTCGACATCAAACAATCCATCGGCAAACGCTACGCCCGCATGGACGAGGCCGGCACGCCGTACTGCTTCACCGTCGACGGCCAAACCCTCGAGGACGGCACGGTCACCGTCCGCGATCGCGATACCGGTCAGCAAGAGCGGATTGACAAGTCAAAGTGTCTCGAATACCTCCGCGAGAAGCTACAATTGTAACCCCGCTTAAGCGAGGAACTCTCGCATGGCCCTCTCGAAGTGACTTCGTTGTTTAGCAGATCCAACATCCCGGGGTGCTCTTCATCGCACGAAACCGCTTGAAACCCAAGAACGACGCTGTCCGATTCGCGCTCCCTGCCGATAGGCCACTGTCGGCAGCATGTGACGAAAGTCCAGGAGTGAGGCCCCCTGCGCGT
Source organism: Planctomycetota bacterium (assembly GCA_022573485.1). Classification (GTDB taxonomy): domain Bacteria; phylum Planctomycetota; class Phycisphaerae; order UBA1845; family CAIVHJ01; genus JACZTW01. The sequence continues at coordinate 1,569 of JACZTW010000092.1, read as the reverse complement.
GATTGCGGAAACCACACAACGCCAAATTGTCATCTTCACAGGTCGCGGCGTGTCGCGCTCGACTCGGGCGACGACTTTCCATCTTTGCCGTGGTCATCACGCTGGTTCCCGTGATCATCGCGTTCACGCATCTCCTGGGCGCCGTCTACGGCCCTCAGCCTGCCGAAGACCATGCGATGGAGCCGCCGGCGATCATTGGGTCAATGCCGGGAGCTTCAGGCGACTGAATGTTGCTCCGGCGGGGTTTCCGGACTCTGGACCAGTGCTGTGCTTCGCCCGTCGTCATGCTGCGGAGAGATCACCTGGGAGGGAGCATTCGTACGCACGTCTGTGGGGCGGCGCCGCGGAGTGAACAGCCCCACGACGCAATCGATCGCGACCGCCAGCAGTTGCCCCATGGCCTGTGCAAATGAGAGTCTGGGGAACATCAACTTCTCCCGGCCGAGCTGGCAGTGATAGGGCGTCGTCCCAACAACTCAAACGTCGGTCCGAAGTCGCTCTCGATTGAGTTAGAAATGAATGCGAATTGCAGGCGCCGCTGCGCCGCGTAGCCGGTTGCAAATGACCGCCGAGTTGGTAGAATTGGGCGCCTGGGCTGAACGCCACAGTTCGTATACGAGCAAATGGTGGGAGCACGACGGTCGTGCGAACACCTGAGCACGGTTGGGAGGACACGCATGACTCTTTGCCATCCAAGGACGTTCCTGCTGGGGATCGCGCTCGTTTCTGCGGCATCCGCCGCCGGTTGCAAGTCGAAGAAACAGGAGCCGAAAGAGAACGGCAACCAAGCCGGCCAATCGGTCGAATCGAAGACGACCGCAACACCGGAGCCTGCGGAATCCACAGAACCGGAGGCGACACCGAACGGTACGGATTCCGAGGCGGCCGCCCGTCCATCGGTGCAGGAATCTGCATCGCGCAGGCTCGCAGTCGATCGTCTCGAATTCGTCGTGCCGAGCACGTGGGTCGTCGAGCAACCGACATCGAGCATGCGAAAAGCCCAGCTCCGCCTGCCGGGCGGCGGCGGCGACAGCGATGCGGAGCTGGTGATTTACAACTTCGGCACGACGCCCGAAGCCGGCGGCAGCGTTGAAGCGAACTTCGGTCGCTGGTGCGGCCAATTCGTCCAGGCCGACGGTCGCGACTCGACGGAGGTCGCCGTGCGCCGTGAAGCCGAAATCAGCGGCATGGCGGTTCATACGATCGACATCAGCGGGCGGTATGTCGCGGCGGTTCGACCGGGGAACCCCGAGAAGCACGACAAGCCGAACCACCGCATGTTGGCTTCGGTCATCATCTCGCCCGAAGGCAAGTACTTCCTGAAGCTCCTGGGCCCCGGTTCGACGGTCGAGAAGCACGCCGCACGGTACGAAGAGTTCCTCCGCAGCCTCAAACGAAACTGAATGGGCGTACAGGACTGCGAGTCCATCGTCGTCGCGCTTCTTGAGCCGTGGCCTTCAGGCCGCGGACCCGCGAACAATCAGCACTGGTCCGGACCCTGAAGGGCCGTAGGTGTTTAGCGTCTCCCCGCTGAGCCGTGGCCTTCATGCCACGGACAACCGTTGCAGT
>JACZTW010000091.1 GCA_022573485.1 Planctomycetota bacterium | reverse complement strand
CCAAGAGAATCGCCGAGTACGCGCTGCCCGGGGCATACATATCGGAGTTCCCCCCGCCGCCGAGCACTGAATCCTGATCCCAGGGGAAGTGCATTCGAGCGTGGGTCGTCAGGAAATCCGCGAAGTAAAAATTCTTGCCGTGCGAGAACATCGCGTCCGGATTGCTCACGAAAGCGTTAACCGCGGCCAGCGAGAGCATGCCCTGCATGTTGATCAGCGGCGGCAGCTCAGCCGCCAGCACTTCACTCGATGGCGTGGGGCAGTCGTCATTAGCCGCTCGGAACGGCGAGTAGCACAGCGTTTGAACCGTCGGGCTGTCTTCCGGGCCGCCCACTTTGATTTCGAGGCCGTTGATGTCGCTCACTTTGTAAAGCCACGTCTCGCCGGGCGTGTGCAGCCCGCGATTTTGCAGGAAACGCTTGTCGCGCTGCTCGGCGTTGACGTACACACCGGTGTCGGTGCCGTTGATGTTCAGCGTGACCCACGAGCCCAGACCCGCCGAATACCCATAGCCTTCCGGCCCGCCCGCGAACCGATGAAGATTCCAGGCCAATCCCTCCGAGACGACATCTTGATCGTCGCCGTTCTCGAGGCTGAGCTTGCGAAGGTCGTGCCACATCTGGCCCGGCACGAATTCGTTAATGTCGATCTTCAGGCTGACTTTTGTGAACCCGCCCCCGTTGTTCAGGGGATCGGCTGACTTGCGGCGAACCGAGACGAGGATCGGATCCTCGCCGTCGGCCCAGAACATGGCGGGAACTTCTATGGAATAGGAATCGTCGTTCTGTACCGTCTGCCAGTCCGCGTTGTCCATCTCGAGATTGAGCGCCAGCAACTGCAGCGGATCAAACACTTCGGGCCAACCCTGGGCCTGAGTGACGGCGACGGGCGTGAGCGCAAATGCGAATATCGCGCAGAGCACGGCATGAGACGATTTCATGGCCTATCCCCACCAAGCTCGGTCAACTGGCGAAATGAGTGCAATTCAGGATACTCTCGTCATCATGGCGGCGCTTCGTAGCGAGTACGACCGTCGGCCCGTGTTCAGGATACGCGGGGGGCCAACCGGATGGGTGCGTCATTCATGGGCTGCCCTGGGTGTGCAACTCTGTTATACTGCGCGCAATCCGTTGGCAGGTCTCACAGCGAGGACTTGAATATGAGCGACCACGTCGACAGCATCCTGGCTCAGCCCGCCCGCGAACGGGTCGAACTGCTCTCGCGGGCCGACCGCATTTTTCACGTCATTTTGGCCCAGCAGTTCAGCAGAACATTCATTGACGAAATCTGCATGTTGGCGGAGATGATTCGCCGCATCCACACTGCCCGCCAAGGAGCGGACTTCCTACGGCAGCAATTGGCCCATCGGCGGGCCATGCTCTATTTTATCCAGCCGTCCACGCGAACGTTTCTGTCCTTTACTTCGGCCTGCCAAATCATGGGCATCCGGCACAACGAAGTGCGCGACCCCAAGACGTCATCGGAAGTCAAAGGCGAGACCGAAGAGGACGCAGTGCGGGTCTTTAGCCAGTACTTCGACGTCATCATCATGCGACACCCGGCGGAGGGCTTCGTCGAAAAGACGGCCCACATGATCAATGAAATGCAGCGCACCATCCCGATCATCAACGGCGGGTCGGGCAAGGACCAGCACCCCACCCAGGCCTTGCTCGACATTTACACGCTGTATCAATGCTTCAGCGGTGGGTCGCTGGTGCGGCGGGCGGCGGGCGTCAAAGCCGATCCGTTCCCCGGCAAAAAGATCGCCATGGTCGGCGATCTCAAGCGCGGCAGAACCGTGCGCTCGTTGTGTTATCTATTGTGTCGCTACCCTGAAGTGAAGATCCACTTCGTATCGCCGCCGGAGTTGGCCATCGGCGACGACATCCTCGAATACTTGAAGGAGCACAACGTCGCTTTCGAGTCTGCGCAGGAACTGGACCCGTTGCTGCCCGAGCTGGACGCAGTATACATGACCCGTTTGCAGGACGAACACGACGAAGCCCCCGGCGAATCCGCGAAACTCGATTACAGCAACCTCTACTTGACTCCACAGAAGCTCACACGTTGCAAGCCAACGCTGGCCATTCTGCACCCGCTGCCCCGCCGGCAGGAAATCCACCCCGATTGCGACGCCGACCCGCGGGCCAAGTACTGGCAGCAAGTCCAGAACGGCATGTGGATGCGCGCCGCGCTCCTCGCCTACGTCTTCAACTCCGAAGGCCGCATCAAGGATTACTACCTGGAGAATTACACGTACTGAATCTTTGCTGCGGCCTCCGGCCGCAGCAAACGTAGCCAGTAACCAGTAGCCAGTAGCCAGTAACGACCAGTCCCCCGAGGACAGGTCGTCGCCCCGAAGGGGCGCAGGGTTGTAGCCACGGGTGCAGCGAAGCCCGTAGGCTTCGCGGAACCCGTGGAAGCCGAGTACCATAATGACCGTGATCGCCCCGGCGGGGCGAAGGAATCGGCATGCCCGGAACATATTCTCAGATTATCCTGCACGTCGTCTTCTCGACGAAGCAGCGCAGGCTATGGATCACGCCCGACATTCAGGCACGCCTCTATGAGTATGTCGGCGGCATCATTCGGGCCGAAAAGGGAACATTGCACGCCATCGGCGGCATGCCTGACCATCTGCACATACTGTTGCGCTGGCGAACAGACGGCGCAGTTTCCGACCTCATGCGCACTGTCAAAGCGCGCTCCTCGCGCTGGGTCCATGAAACGTTTCCGGATTCGTCTGCATTCGCCTGACAGGAAGGGTATGCCGTGTTCTCGGTCAGCAAATCGTCGGAAGCCAATGTCAAAGCATACATCGAAACTCAGGCTGAACATCACAAGAAACGCGACTTCGCGGAAGAGTTGTTGGCGTTATTGCGTGCGCACGACATCGAATATGATAAATGCTTCGTACTTGATTGAACGATTGTCTTGCGATCGTCCTCCTCCGCCCCTCCGGGGCGGCCTGTACGAGAGGCAATCCTTTCCACGGGTTCCGCGTCCCGGCGCGCCGGGCCGCTGCACCCGTGGCTACAGCCCGGCGCCCCTCCGGGGCGACTGGTGCAAGACGGCTACCGCTTCCACGAGTTTCGCATCCCGGCAAGCCGGGTTGCTGCACCTGTAACTGCAGCCCTCCGCCCCTCCGGGGCAGCAGAGGTAGGGCAATGAGGCCAATCAATGGCAGATAGAGAAGTTCTTTGGCAACCGTCGGAAGAGCGCGTCAAGCGTAGTCAGATGCATGCGTTCATGCGGGCGATGGCGGAGAAGTACGGCTTCGCGGCGGAGTGGGCGGCGCTGCATCGGTGGTCGGTCGAGCATCGTGACCAGTTCTGGGGCGAGATGTTAATTCTGGCGGAGATCGAAGCATTTGCGCCGGCCGAAGCAGTGTGTCGCGGGGAAGAAATGTTCGGGATTAAGGGGCTACTGCCCGGTCAATCTGTTCGAGAATCCGCGCGGGCTGAAGCCCGCGGCTCCGGGACTTGTGGGAAGGGGACCGAGTGGTTTCCAGGGATGAAGCTGAACTATGCGGCCCACTTGCTTCGGCATGACGACGATCGCGTGGCCATCGAGGCGGAGGATGAGCTTGGCCGCACGCGCCGGTTGACCTACCGGGAGTTGCGGGCGGAGGTGGCGCGATGCGCGGCGGCGCTGAAGTCCGTGGGCGTCGCTCGTGGTGATCGGGTCGCCGGGTTCGTGCCCAACATCCCAGAGTCGATCATCGCCATGCTGGCGGCTGCTTCGCTGGGCGCGGTGTGGTCGTCGTGCTCGCCGGATTTCGGCATCAACGGCGTGGTGGACCGCTTCGGGCAGATCGAGCCCAAAGTATTGTTCACCGCCGACGCGTATTCCTACAACGGCAAGACCATCGATTCGCTTCAGCGCGTGCGCGAAGTACTGACGAAGATTTCCAGCATCGAGCGCGTCGTGGTCGTTCCGTTCATGGCGGAGGCGCCGGACATTTCCAGCCTGTCGATCGGGGCGCTGTGGGGCGACTTTCTTGACGGTGGAATCGCGTCCCGGCGCGCCGGGAAAGCCTGCGGCTCCTTGGCGAATGGCGAAATCACGATCGAGTTCGAGTCGCTGCCGTTCGATCATCCGTTGTTCATCATGTATTCGTCGGGCACGACGGGCGTGCCCAAGTGCATCGTCCACGGCCACGGGGGTACGCTGTTGCAGCACATGAAGGAACTGATGCTGCACTGTGACCTGCAACGGGACGACACCATCTTCTATTTCACGACCTGCGGCTGGATGATGTGGAACTGGGTGGTCAGTTCGCTGGGCGTCGGCGCGACGGTGGCACTCTACGAAGGGGGCCCTGCCCATCCCGACATGAATCATCTCTGGCAGATGGCCGAGCGACTGGGGATCACCGTCTTCGGCACCAGTCCCAAGTACCTCTCGGCCTGCGAAAAGAGCGCTTTGAAACCGGGCGTGGAGCAGGACCTGTCGAAGCTGCGCTGCGTGCTCTCCACCGGCGCGCCACTGACGGTAGAGAACTTCCGCTGGGTCTACGCCAATCTCAAAGAGGACTTGCAGTTGTCGAGCATCTCCGGCGGGACGGATCTCATCAGTTGTTTCATGCTGGGCAATCCCATTCTGCCGGTGCGGGCGGGCGAGATTCAGTGCCTGGGCCTGGGCATGGACGTACACGCCTATGACGAAACCGGCCGAAGCGTGCAGGGCGAGAAAGGTGAACTGGTTTGCATCTCGCCCTTTCCCTCGCAGCCCGTCGGCTTCTGGAACGATCCTGACGGCGAGAAGTATCGCCAGGCCTACTTCGATCACTTTCCCGGCGTCTGGCGGCACGGCGATTTCGTCGAGCTTACCGAGTCGGGCGGCGTGATCGTTTATGGCCGCTCGGACACCACGCTGAACCCCGGCGGCGTGCGCATCGGCACGGCTGAGATCTATCGACAGGTCGAAGCGATGGCTGAGGTCGCCGACAGCATCGTGATCGGCCGGGATGTCGAAGGCGATGTGGAAGTGTGCCTCTTCGTCGTGCTCCAGCCGGGCCTGACGCTGGATGAGCAACTCGCCAGCGCCATTCGTCGACGAATTATCGAAGGCGCCACGCGGCGCCACGTCCCCAAACACATTCACCAGGTTCCCGCCGTGCCCTATACGATCAACGGCAAGAAGGTCGAGCTGGCCGTCGCTCAGACCCTGCGCGGCCAAGCCGTTCGCAACACCGACGCCCTGGCCAACCCGGAATCCCTGGCCGCCTACACAAACATCACTTGGTCAACCTGACGATCGGGGCGCTGCCAACGACCGATAATCAGCGATGAGCCTGTTCTGTGGAGTCGCTGCGGACCTACGGTTGTGATTGCGCAGGCCCTTTATCGGAACCCACTTGCGCCACAGCCGCCGGCTGCTGAATTGAGGGGTCTCGCGTCACAAATCGATACAGCGACCCCTTTTGGCGTCCGATACACGAAAGGCAGTTCACACCATGATGATGCGCTCTGCGAGCGGGGCGCGCCTGCTGGTGGGTTGCTTTGCAAGAGGACTGAATCGATGAAATACGGTTACTTTAGTGGCCTCGCGAGTTTGTTGTTCATCGGGTGTGCGCCGACCCACCAGGACGTAATGACCTTCCGTCATGCCGGCAACACTGTCACCTCCGGAACGAGTTACCGCGTGGGTCCGACCGACAGCATCAACATTATCGCGCCTCACGCGCCGGAAGTGAACGATAGCGTGACGGTTCGCGCGGACGGCACGATCCACTTGAAACTGCTTGACGAAGTTCGGGTGGCGGGTTTGACCACGCGCGAGATCGCCGGCAAATTGCGACACGAATTGCGGGCGTATTATCTGGATCCAACGGTCCATGTGTCTCTGGCCCGCACGGCCAGCAGGGTCTTTTATCTCTTCGGCGAAGTGATGGGCGGCCTCAGGGGCAGCGGAGGGGGCGGCGGCGGGCGGGCGGTGGTCTCGCGCCCCATCACGGGTCGCGACACGATCATGAACGTCCTGACCCAGTCTGCGCCGACACCGAACGCCTGGCTGAGTCAAATCAAGCTGATTCGGCCAGCGGCTGATCCTAAGGACAATCAGGAAATCGTGATCAACTTCTTCCGGATGGTTGCACTTGGCGACATGCGGCAGAACTACATGCTTCAGGAAGGTGACATCCTCTATGTGCCGCCGACGCCGATGGCCTGGATCGGCTACCGCATCCGCGAGATCCTGCAACCAATCGCGCCGGTGATACAAGCCTATCAGGCCCCGGCCCAGATTATCAGTGCGGACGACGTGTATGACAACGTCGGCGGTGGCGATGGCACGCGGCGCCGCGCTCTGGGCGGTTTGACGTTGCCCTGACCGTAGCCGGGAAGACGAAGTGAAGGCGATTGACCGAACAAAGGACTTGATTGAGAGTGATTGACGGCCATGTCGACTGGATTTGAGCAGACCAAAGAAGAACTGCAACGTACGGTGCGTGAGGTCTTTCGCGTCGTGCTGTACCGCAGGTGGTCGTTTCTGCTGCCGTTCTGCGTGGCGGCATCGGCGGTACTGATCTCCAGCCACCGGCTGCCGCGGGAGTACAAAGCCCGCACGATATTCGAGCGCCGGAACCCCATTCCAATCTCCAAGGTGCTGGAGCGCAGCGGACCGATCTCCATGAACGCGCTGCGCGCGTCGATCCAGTATGACATGATGGGTCCGGAGGCCATGGCCAAGGTCGCCGGCGAGCTGGGCCTGACCAAGGACCTGCCGCGCAAGCCCGATGGGCGGTTGACCAGTGCGGGGCGCGAGAAACAAAAGAGCATTACCAAAGGCTTGGCGGGGATGCTGAATCTCACCATGCTCGAGACCGGGCCTGATTTGGATCGCATCCAGATCTCGGCGCGGGGCAGTAATCCCGAACTGGTCGTGAACCTGGTCAATTACACACGCGACAACTACGCTGAAGCGAGTCGGGCCAAATTCCTGAATACCCTGCGTCGCGCCCAGCAGTTCTACCAGACGGAATTCGACGGACTGATGCAATCGATCGACTTGCACGAGAGGGAGCTCCGAGCCCTGCTCAAAAAGTATCCACACCTCAATCAGGGTGCGAGCCTCGCCGCGAGTCAACACGTAGCGTTGAATGAGACCAACAAAAAGAACGTCCAGCGTCGGGTTGAAGAGTCGCGTCGCAAGATCGCACGCCTGAAGGCCCAACTCGCGAGTATGCCGGAGCCGGAGCTTCTGCCCCAACAGGGGTCCGGATCCCATGCGGCGTTTCTGGACACTGGCGCCGATCTGGAACGAGAACGTCGCCGCTTGATGGACTTGATTCTTCGGACCGAAGACCAAATGATGCAAAACCGCATCGAGAAGGGCATGCTGGAACGGCACCCGGCGATGCAGACGCTGATGCGCAAGAAGGAACGGGCGACACACGATCTGATCGCCCTGGAACGGCGGATGGGCGACAAGCCGAGGCCTCGAAAAGTGTACAGCGCTGATCCTGCCGTGGTGGCTGTGCAGAGTTCAGACCGGCTCCGCGTGATGACCGACTTGGCGGAGGCCCAGACAGCCCTGGCGGTCGCTGAGGAACAAATCACGGAAACGGAGAGCGACTTATCGCGCTATGAACAGTTGCAGGCCGACAGCGCGGAACAGCGAACGCGCTATCGGCAGATGCAAATGTCGCTGAAGGACGAGCGCAGTCATTTGGCGGAGATTCGCACCAGCGAGCGCAAACTGGCCCGCGTGCTGGAGATTGATGACAAGGACGAGGGCATCGAGTTCATTACTATTGACGAAGCGGAATCCTCCCGCAGGCCGATCTCTCCGAAGGCCCAATCGATTCTCATGCTGGCCTTCGGTGTCGGTCTGGCATTTGGCGCGTGTGCCGTGTTCCTGCGTGAGTTCTTCGACCATACTTTCCACGCGGCGAGCGCGGTGAGCTTCTCTTTGGGCGTGCCGGTATTGGAAGGCATTGACGAGATCCTGCTGCCCGCTGATCGGCGGCGCCTGCTGGCCCGCAAGCTGGTCATGGTGCCGGTGGGCTGTGCCTTTCTGAGCGTGCTGGTCGTCTCGGGCAGCCTGGCGTATCTCAGTCTGGAGCATCCGCAGAGGTTCAAGCGGATCGTCGAGAAAGCAAGCATCACGTGGGATCACGTGAACGTTTTCGGGTAGTGATGTTCCGATTTGTCATTCGAGGGTCGATTCGATGGGCTTGATTTCTGACGCACTGAAACGAGCTGAGCAGGAACGAAGGAACAAGGCTCAGAGTGCGCCGATTCAAGCCCACTCCGCGGACGACCCGCAGCCGGTTGCGCCGAACGACCTCGTAGACGTTCCGCCGGGCCTGGCGGCGGCCATGAGTGACAACAAGCACTCTGCCATTGACGCGCCGGAATGGAATCCCCAGCCGGCCGGCGGTGTATCCGCCTTCAACATACATGAATCCGTGGTGGCCTTTCACGACAAAGCCGCGGAGATCACCGAAGAATACCGATCATTGCGGGCCCGCCTGACCGCGATGAACACCACGGGTGAGAACCAAGTCATCGCCATCACCAGCAGCATTCCCAAAGAAGGCAAGAGCGTCACGACCATGAACCTGGCTTGGGTCATCTCGGAGATCAAGCACTTCCGCGTGCTCATGATCGACGCCGATTTCCGTCGCAGCTCACTGGCCAGCATGATGGGCATCTCCGAATACCCCGGCCTGGCCGATCTGCTGCGTGGCGAAGCCCGGCTGGAAGAAGTCATCCGCCCGACGCCGGTCCCTAACTTGCACGTCATTCCGGCGGGCACCACGCAGGAGTTCAATGCCGCAGAGTTGCTGAGCACGCAAAGAACCGCGACCGTATTGCAAGAGTGCAAGCGGCGATACCAGTTCTGCATCGTCGATACGCCGCCGGCCAGCACCGTGTCCGACGCCAGCGTCATCGGGCCGTTGTGTACGGGCGTGTTGTTTATCGTGCGTATGGGCACCACACCCGAGCCCATCGCCAAATCAACCATTCGGCTGCTGCAATCGAACAACGTCAACATTCTCGGCTGCATTCTGGCAGGACACCGCAAGAGCGCCGGCCGGTATCGCCGCTACTATTACGGCTACCACAAGTACTACTCGGATCCCTACTAACGTGCGTCGCGCTTTTCCAGGGAGGTAATTGCAAATGGACTTGCAGATCACCGAACTTCAGCCCGATGCCAACGACCACCGCGGCGAATGGCAGCGCTACGCGGATCGCGCCCCGACCGCCACGCTGTTTCACTCGCTGAACTGGATGGACGCCGTTCGGTCGAGCTATCCGCACCGCCCGCACTACTTGACGGCCCGGAACCAGGGCGACGTGGTCGGCGTGTTTCCACTCTTCGAAGTCCGCAGCCTGCTGGCCGGCCGGCTCCTCGTCAGCGTGCCCTACGCCGTCTATGGCGGCGTGCTGTGCGATGACCCGGATGTGGCCGACGCCCTGCTCGCCGAGGCCCGCCGTATTGCACATCGCATCGGCGCGCGATACATCGACATCCGCTCGAGAAGAGCGCGCTGGCCGGAGCTGAGCACCATCGATCGCTATGTGACGTTCATACGGAAACTGCCTCAGAGTATCGATGACGTGCCCGGCCTGTTCCCGCGAAAGGCCCGCGCGGAAGTCCGCCGGGCACGCGACAAGTTTCGCCTGGCGGTGCGCTTTGACGACGCCCAACTCTCGACCGTGTGGAAGCTGTACTCGCACAGTATGCGGCGGCTGGGATCGCCCAATTTCCGCTATCGTTTCTTCCAAGCCCTGGTCGAGGCCACGCCCGGCCGGCATCTGGTGTCGGTGATCTACCACGGCGGCGAACCGGTCGCCGGGCTGCTGAGTTTGATCCACCGCCACACCGTGTATCCCTATTACAGCGGCTGCGCCGATGGACAGGCCGGCCGCATGGGCGCGAACAACCTCCTGTACATGACGCTGATGGAAGAGGCCGTCGAGATGGGCCTCAAAGAGTTCGACTTTGGCCGCACGCGCGTGGACAACATTGGGTCGTACAACTTCAAGAAGAACCAGGGCTTCGAGCCGACGCCGCTGGGCTACCAGTTCGACATGCCCAACGGAGGCCGCGTGCCCAACCTGACGCCCAGCAACCGCAAGTTCCACTTCGCCCAGCAAGTCTGGAAGAAACTCCCCTTGGCCGTCACTCGCCCACTCGGCTCGTGGCTCTCCGCCTCGATCCCGGGATAGCACGTCAATCCGTCGGCCGTCGGCCCTCACGACGCTTCCGCTCCCAATTCCGCATTCCGAAATCCGAATTCCGCAATTCCCCCGCGCTCCCCTACGGGTCGCCGCTAAACACGCTACTGACAACTGGCGACTGACCACTGACAACTTCCTCCATTTCGCAACTCCGCCCCTTTTCGTCCTTCGTAGTTTGTACTTCGTCCGTTCCCACTCCCGGCCTTCGTCTTACGACGAAATGGCTTTGTTCGGCCACTGGGCTTTTGGCCGTCTCTTCCTCCTCAAACCCTCGAATCCTCGACCCCTGGAATCCTTTTTGATTTGGACTTTGGATTCTGGACTTTTCCTCGTCTCGGCCTTGCGTTTGCGCACGCGGTGGGTTCGTTTGGCCATTGCGCTTTCTCGCCGCCAGTGGCTTCGTTTGGCGCTACACGTTTCGCCACGCTCCGGCGTCTTCTTTGGTAATTCTGAATTCATAATTCGTAATTCTCACGCTCCGGGCGCGCACACTCGGCGCGCCTCTGTTCCTACTCTGTTTACTTGCCGGGCGCTCTATGGACGTGAGTGCATGAGGCGAGCAGCAGTCAGTGTAGGGTGGGCATTGCCCACCAACTCAAGCGCCGGCCACCGTCCGAACACGGTGGGCCGTGCCCACCTTACGAACTGAAGATCACACGCAACCCCGTGTACATCAGCAAGACGAGCATGATCCAGCGGCTGCGACAGACCGTCGAGCATATTGAACAGGATGAGGAGTAGTTCTGAATGGCCTGCTTAAGCGACGAGCAAATTGAAGCGCTCGCCGTGAATCCAGATGACCGCTCGCGAACCGATCTGTGGAACCATCTCGAAAGATGTCCAAAGTGCCGGATGAGAGTCAAGCAAGTGCTCGCAGGAACAGACCTGGTGCGTGACATACAGGAATTGCGCCAGCGGCGGGAGAGCCTCAAACCCTTGCTTGAGGGCATGGACATGCAAGGCCGCGCTGCTGGCCCCGCCCCTGATAATCCGGTATGATTGTCGCCCATAGGGGCTGAAGCATGACGGATACGGCGGCACAATCGGGTGACGGATATACCGAAACGATCGGATTGCCAAATCGGCCGCAACCCGCCGCAGCACCCCCGCATATTCCCGATTACCGCTTGATCAAGATCATTGGACGCGGCGCCTTCGGCACTGTTTGGCTGGCTGAGGAGCGATTGGTCGGCGTGTATCGCGCGGTCAAAGTCCTGCACCGCGAGGGGAAAGAGAGTTCACACATCGATCGCGAGCTGGCCGGCGTGCAGGCCTACCAGACGCACTCTCAAGATCACCCCCACCTCGTGCGAATCCTCAAGACCGGCCTCGGACGTCGGAACGGGGACGAAGCTGCCAGACAGGTCGTGTACTACGTGATGGAGATCGCTGACGATGCGCGTGGCCCAAGGCCGCATCGTCCTGAGGACTATTTGCCGTCAACCCTCGCAAGTCTCATCCGCCAAGAAGAACGGCTACCCGTTACAAAGACCCTCGCGCTCGTGGACAGCCTCTTGCAGGCTATCGAACACCTCCACAAAGCCGGCGTATTCCACCGCGACGTGAAGCCGTGCAACATTCTGTTCTTTGACGGCGCGCTCAAGCTGGCCGACCCCGGCCTGGCGGCACTGGAGAACGTGGACCACATCGGGACGTCCGGCTACCTGACACCGGAGGGCAAGCCGGACGATTTGTACGCCTTTGGCAAGATCTTGTATCAGATGACCACCGGCCTGCCGGCCGACTGCTTCCCCGAATGGCCGGCCTACCTCGATCCAGCCGACGATTCGCGGCTCTCGCCGATGCGT
>JACZTW010000090.1 GCA_022573485.1 Planctomycetota bacterium | reverse complement strand
ACAAGTCGGCAATCCTTCGCGGACCGTGCTCTATTCAGAAGGCAACTCCCTGTGGACGCACATTTGGAACCACCAGGGTGGTTGGGAGACTTTTGGCGTTGATAGGTGGGCTATGGGCTGGCACGGTGACAAGATGGTGTTTAATGCCTCGTTTGTCGATGGGCACGCTGGAATCATGGATCAGAATGTCCGAATGAGACGGCCGATCGGTACTTCAGGTGCTGGGTTCCTGTATGCAGACAATTGGCTCATGGCCGGTTGTCGTCCTGAGTTCGAGGTCATGCCGCATTCGAACGCCTACACCATGTGGGGCGTGATCTATCGTGGCGACGGGTGGCAGTTGGATACGTTCCCTTCGCCGGTTCTCCCTCTGAATTGGGAGAATATGGACGGCTGATCGTCCTCGCGGAGCTTTTCGATCTGGGGCGGCTCAATTATGAAGGAGCAAGGCAATGGCAGGTTCAAATAATAACAAGACGATGCTCATCGGCGGGGGAGTTGTGGTCGTAGCGGCAGTTCTCGTTTACGTATTTGCCTTCGGGGATTCGGGGGACTCTTCCCCGCCTGCGACGCGCCCTCCGACGGCGATGGACGACTCGTCGGATGAATTCGACGATTCCGGATCGGGTACCGTCGAGCGTGGCACCGGCTCGGATGCCGCGCGCGGCTCCGGATCCCGCCTGGCGGGGACGGCGGCGACGTCCGAAGATGACGCCGACGATTCCGACGACCAGATTTCCAAGAAGAAGAAGAAACGAAGAACCCCCAAGAAACGTACCAGGAAGTCGGCCCAAGGTGAGGAGGAAGAGGAACAAGAGGAATCGCAAAAAGTCCAGGGTACGCCTTCGTTCAAGGGCGTGCCGCGCGGCGGCGGTTGACGAACAACGACCTCGCGCGACCCCCAACACAATGCCCTAACTTCGATGCGTGCATGCTACGAGCCTCAATTTGTTGCAGCTCATGAACATTACAAAGGCCATCCGCTTTCGGCGGGTGGCCTATTTCTTTGCGCCGGGCGGGCGTTTCTTGCGACGGAGGGGCGCGGCAGCTCAACGGCCAGCTTCTGAATCCATGATCGAGACTGCGAGAAGCTCGATGGCGTGTTTCTGGAGTTGGACTGGAATGGCGCCTGGCGGATCAAATCGTAGCGGATGACGAGGATTCGCATCCCCCAGGTTGAAACAACCCGGGCCACGCGGTACAAATGTGTACTGGGTCTGGAGCCACCCTATGTAGTGCGGGACGGGACATGAGATTCGAGCGAAATTGTTTGGCATCCTACGGCTGTGTGCTGCCGGAAGAAGTGGTGACCTCGGCCGAGTTGGAGCGGCGACTGGCGCCGGTTTATGAGCGGTTTCGGCTTCACGAAGGGCGGCTGGAACTGATGACCGGGATTCGCGAGCGGCGGTTCTGGGAGCCTGGCGCACTGCCCAGCGACGGCAGCACGCGGGCAGGACGGCTGGCCCTTGAGCGCGCCGGCGTCGCGCCGGCGGACATCGACTATTTGGTCCACACCTCGGTTTCGCGCGACTTCCTCGAACCCGCCACTGCCTCGGTCGTGCATCGCAATCTGGGTCTGTCGCATCGGGCCGGCTTCTGTGACATTTCGAACGCCTGCCTCGGCTTTCTCAACGGCATGGTTACCGTGGCCAACATGATCGAGCTGGGCCAAATCAAGCGCGGCCTGATCGTCGCAGGTGAAAGCAGTCGACAACTAGTGGAAACCACGCTCGACCAGTTGCTGAGCGATCCAAAACTGACGAAAAAGAAGCTCAACCTGGCGCTGGCCTCGCTGACCATCGGCTCGGGCGCGGTCGCGCTGGTGCTGACCCACGAGTCCGTCTCGAATGGCGGTCCGCGCTTTCTCGGCGGGGTGGTGCGGGCGGCGACGCAGCATCACGAGTTGTGCCAAGGCAGCGCCGACACTGGTTTTGGCGAAAATGCCGCCATGTCAATGGTCACCGACTCAGAATCCCTGCTCAACGCCGGGTGCGCGCTCGCCGGCGAGACTTGGGGGGAGTTCCAGGGCGCGCTAGGCTGGTCGAGCGGCGACATCGACCGCTGCTATACGCACCAGGTCGGCATCGCCCACCGTGATCGTCTATATGAAACGCTGCAGCGTGATCCTGCCGGCGATTTTGCGACGCTCGATTTTCTAGGCAACGTCGGCTCGGTGTCCGTGCCGCTCACGATGGCTATGGGCATCGAAGCGCGTCCCCCGCGCAGCGGCGAGCACATCGCCATGCTTGGCATCGGCAGCGGGCTGAGCTGCATGATGCTGGGAGTTGAATGGTGAGATTTCGGATTCTGGATTTCGGATTGCGGATTTCCGGATGAACAAAGACGACTTCAAGCTGCGAACCCGACAGTTTGCCCTGCGAGCGATCAAGCTGGTTGAAGCGTTGCCCAAAGGTCGATCGGCAGATGTGATCTCGCGACAATTGTTGCGGTCGGCGACATCGGTGGGAGCGAATTACCGCGCCGCTTGTCGCGCACGTTCCACGGCAGAGTTCCTTTCGAAGATGGGCATCGTTGAGGAAGAGGCTGACGAATGCGTATACTGGCTCGAATTGGTTGCTGATTCTGAATTGTTGCCCGAGACTCGACTGCAGGAGATACTTGACGAGGCAAACCAGATTGTGGCCGTGACGGTTGCCTCGATCAAGACCGCTCGAAAGTCGCTCTGAAGAATCCGCAATCCGAAATCCAGAATCCGAAATCCTCAAGGAGTCAAGATGGCTTGGATTGAACAAGTTGACGCCCAGCAGGCTACGGGGCTGCTGGAGAAGATTTACGCGGATGCGAAGAAGCGGGCGGGGCGGGTGTTCAACATTCTCAAGGTGCAGAGCCTCAATCCGCCGACGTTGCGGGCGAGCATGGGGCTTTACATGCAGACCACGCAGGCTGAATCGCCTGTGTCACGGGCGCTGCGCGAGATGATCGCTACGGTGGTGTCGAAGGTCAACGAGTGCCATTACTGAACGCTGGCCCACGCGGATAACCTCCGGTCGGAGGTCAACGATGATGCGTTGGTCGAGGCGATCAAGACCGATTACCGCACCGCCGAGCTGGATGAAGCCACGCGGGCCGTGCTCGATTTTGTGGTCAAATTGACCCGCACGCCGGGCGAAATGAAGCCGTCGGATCTCGATGCCCTGCGGCAACACGGCCTGAGCGAGCTGGCCATTCACGACATTGTGCAGGTCGCAGCCTATTTCAACTACATCAACCGAATCGCCGATGGGCTCGGCGTGGACCTCGAACCGGAGATGCCGCCGCCCCTGTAGCGGCCGACCTCGGTGTCGGCCGTTGGGCCTGTTGGGAAGACCGGCGGCAGGGACGCTGGCCGCTACAATCCAACAGCGGCTCAGATGAGCTTGCTTCATGCGAAATGTTCCTCATTTGTCCAATCGGCCGCGCGTGCATTAGAATCTCGCCGTGCCGATGAAACATTCACTGGAATCAATCCGAGGTCTGTATCCCTTTCAGTCGCACTACCTGACGATCGGCGGGCAGCGCATGCACTACGTCGATGAGGGCACGGGCCCGACGGTGGTCATGCTGCACGGCAATCCGACGTGGTCGTTTTACTTTCGCAATGCGATTAAAGCGCTGGCTGGGGATTATCGCGTGATCGCCCCGGATCACATCGGTTGCGGGCTCTCCGAGAAACCGCAGATATATCCATACACGCTCAAGCAGCACATCGACAATTTCGAAAAACTCGCCGACCATCTCGAACTCGACGCGTTCACGCTGATGGTCCACGATTGGGGCGGGGCCATCGGCTTCGGCTTCGCCGCCCGGCACCCCGAGCGAATCCGGCGGCTGGTGGTGTTGAATACGGCTGCGTTCCGGGGCGCGGCGCCGCGGCGCATCCGTTTCTGCCGGATCCCGTATGTCGGCGCGCTCGCCGTTCGCACCTTCAACGGCTTCGCCCGCGGCGCGATCCGGCTGGCGTGTCACAAGCATGAGCGCATGACCCGCGAGGTGCGCCGGGGTTACTTGCTGCCGTACCACAGCTACCGCAGCCGCGTGGCGGTTCACGGCTTTGTGCGGGATATTCCGACCCACCCGATGCAGCCGACCTATCGGCTGATGGATGAGATTTCGGCTTCGCTGGGTCAATTCCGCGATCGGCCGATGACCATTTTCTGGGGCATGCGGGATTTTTGCTTCAACGAGACGTTTCTCGATCGCTGGATCGAGTACTTTCCCGATGCGGCTGTCCACCGCTTCGAGGATGCGGGTCATTACGTGCTCGAAGATGCTCATGAGCTTATTCTGCCCGCGCTACGCAAATTCCTGGACGAGACTTCCTGATGGCCAAGCCCGCCCACAATGCCAACATTGCCCGCCACCTTTCGCGTATGGCCCGCGAAAGCCCCGACCGTGCCGCCGTGATCACGCAGGCGGACGGCGTCACAACGACCTTCGCTGAACTGGAGGCGCGTACAAATCGCTACGCCAACGGATTCCTCGGGATCGGAATTGTGCGGGGAATGCGCGTTCTCGTCTTGATCGAGCCCGGCCTCGATTTTGCGGCGGTGGTGTTCGCCCTGCTCAAGATCGGCGCCCTGCCCGTGCTGATCGACTCGGGCATGGGTGTCGCCAACATGCTGCGCTGCATCCGGCAGGTGCGTCCCGAGGCCATGATCGGCGTTCCCCGGGCGACCGCCCTCCGACTTCTCCGGCCAAGGGCTTTCAAATCGGTGACTCACGTGGTCACAGCCGGGCGGCGCTGGCTGTGGGGCGGGCACTCGCTCGAGCGTCTGCACGATCGATCGTCAGACCGCTTCGAGATGGCGACGTTTGGGCCGGATGACGAAGCTGCAATCCTGTTTACGTCCGGCAGCACCGGCCCAGCCAAGGGCGTGCTGTATGCTCACGGCATGTTTGATGCACAGGTTCGATCGATTCAAACTCAGTATGGAATCGAGCCCGGCGAAGTCGAGCTGGCGACCTTTCCGTTGTTTGCATTGTTCTCGCCGGCGATGGGCACGACCTGCGTCTTTCCGGATATGGATTTCTCCCGGCCCGGGCGAGTGGATCCGCAAAAGCTCGTCGAGGCGGTCCATGCAAATGGAGCGACCAGCGCCTTCGGCTCGCCGGCGTTGTGGCTTCGAGTGAGCGACTATTGCATCGAGCATGATGTGACGCTGCCGACGCTGCGCCGTGTGCTGATTGCGGGCGCGCCGGTGCGCTGGCAACTGGTCGAGCGCGTGAAGCAATTCCTCGGTCCCGAGTCGGACGTACACACGCCATACGGGGCGACCGAAGCGCTCCCGGTGGCTTCGATCAGCGGCGAGGAGGTTTTGCGGGATTGTCTGGAGCCAATGAAGGCCGGCGCCGGCACGTGCGTCGGGCGACCGCTGCCCGGGCGCTCGGTGAAGATCATTCGGATTTCCGATGATCCGATCTCCGAGTGGTCGGATGATCTTGTTGTGCCGGACGGTCAGCGCGGCGAGATCGTGGTCTGCGGTGAGGTCGTGACGCGTACATATTGTGAACTGCCCCGCGCGACGCGGCTGGCCAAGATTGAGGACCACGGGTGCGTGTGGCATCGCATGGGCGACCTCGGCTATTTCGATGAGCAGGGCCGATTGTGGTTCTGCGGGCGAAAGTCGCAGCGCGTGACCACGACGCGAGGCACGATGTTCACCGAGCCCTGCGAAGTCGTCTTCAACTTGCACCCCAGCATTGCTCGATCTGCCCTCGTTGGAGTGGGTCAGCGGTACGCCCAGACGCCGGTGATGGTCATCGAATTTCGCGAGCACATGCCTTCCCGACGCGAGACCAAAGCAGCACAGGCCGATCTCATTTCCTGGGCGCGCCCGCGCAAGCCGATCCGCGAGATACAGCACGTGCTGTTCCGCGCTTCCCTGCCGGTCGATGTACGCCACAATGCCAAGATCAACCGCGAAGCCCTGGCTGCCTGGGCGGAGACACAACTGCGATGAAGGCACTGGTCACCGGCGGCGGAGGCTTCTTGGGCGGGCGCATCGTCGCGATGCTGCACCAGCGCGGTGATGACGTGACGGCGCTGGGGCGGCGTTCGTATCCGCACCTCACCGAGAGGGGCATTGCAACCATCCAGGCCGATCTGCGCGATGCCGAAGCCATGGCGGCTGCCTGCGAAGGTATAGACGTCGTGTTTCACGTCGCCGCCGTGACCCATTTGTGGGGCCGCCGCGGGCCGATGTGGGCCACTAATGTCGATGGCACGCGCCACGTCATCGCAGGCTGCCGGCGACACGGCGTGCGGCGTCTCGTGTTTACCAGCACGCCGAGCGTGGTCTTCGGCGATGAGCCGTTGTGCGGCATCGACGAATCGCAGCCGTACCCGACCCGCTACCTCGCCCACTATCCCGCGTCGAAAGCTGAGGCTGAGCGACTTGTATTGCGGGCCAACGATGATGATTTGCACACCGTCGCGCTGCGGCCGCACCTCATCTGGGGGCCCGGTGACCCACATTTGATCCCGCGCATCGTCGAGCGCGCTCGCCGCGGCAAGCTCGTCCAAATCGGTAAAGGCGACACGCGCGTGGACATGACGTACATCGACAACGCCGCAAATGCACACCTGCTGGCTTGCGACGCACTCGAACCCGGCGCGGCGTGTGCGGGCCGGCCCTATTTCATCAGCCAGGGCGAGCCCGTGTTGTTGTGGCCGTGGTTGAACGAACTTCTCGCGCGGCTGGACGTCCTGACGGTTCGCCGCACGATGTCGCCGACCTCGGCCCGTCTGTTCGGGACTGTGTGTGAGTGGGTGTATACCCTGCTGCGACGGGACGGCGAGCCGCCCATGACTCGATTTCTGGCTGGACAATTGAGCCAGTCGCGCTATTTCGACATATCCGCCGCCCGCCGAGACCTGGGCTATGAGCCTACGGTCAGTACCGCCGAAGGCTTAGACCGGCTCGTCGCCGACGTTCGTTGCCATGCGGAACGAGGTGCATGATTCTCTTCCTGCGTGGTCTTTCTGACGATATTCAAACATGAATAGGAGAAATGATAATGTTCATTGCCATGAATCGTTTTCGAATTGCCGTCGGGCGCGAGAGTGTTTTTGAGGAATTGTGGCGCCGGCGCGATTCACAACTCGAAGGCGTTTCGGGATTCCGTGAGTTTCACTTGCTGCGCGGACCTACGGACGAAGAAGCGACGCTTTTCGCGTCCCATTCTGTGTGGGACTCGCGCCAAGCCTTCGAAGCCTGGACCGAGTCCGAAGCTTTCCGCAAAGCTCACGCCCAGTCCCGCGCCCCCGAAGGCACCTACCTTGGCCACCCCGAGTTCGAGGGTTTTGAAGTCGTCCTCTGAGGATCCGACGAGCGACGAATCGGTGCCGGCGACGCGAATATGAAGCAAGACAATGAGCCGCAGGCCTTCAGCCTGCGCGAACGCACACAGGGGCTGTGCGGATCGTCAGATGCAGTGTATGCTCTCGTGCCGCAATCCATCGCCGTGCTAGAATCTAAGCAGTGAAAGGAGCGCCCCATGCAACAAGTTCTCGTTGTTCCGTTCGTGCTCGTGCCGCTGTTCGTCGTCCAACCGCTTGGTGATCCGGCATGCACTTGTGAAGCAGACAAGCTGAAGAACGGCTGGTGCGGGAAATGTAAGGTCGGCTATGTCGCCGCCGTTGCGATCAAATCCGGTGTGCTGTTCGAAGCGCTGGACGCCCACGGCCACCGCATCGACGTGAACTCGATGAAGTGCGAGTTGTGCCGAAAAGCGCTGGCCTCCGACGGGTTCTGCACGCGCTGCAACTGGGGATTCATCGATCAGCAACTCTACCACTCCAAACTGACCTACTCCCTGGCTAAAGGCAAGGCCAAGGTTTTCTCCAGCATCAAGTGTGCGCGCTGTCGGAAGAACACACTGAAGCCCGGCTGGTGCGATTCTTGCAACGTGGGCATGGTCGGCAATGTGGCCTTCGAGGACAAGAAGATGTTTGAGCAGGCCTCAAGGGAGCATCGCAAACTGCTGGCGGCTGTGGAAATCGCCCGGCGGTGCGAAATCTGCGCCGTTGCTCTGATTACGGATGCAAAATGCCCAAGCTGCAAGAAGACTTACAAAGACGGCAAGGAAGTCATCAAGCTGCCGCCGTAGGTGATTCGACAGGCAGGGCCTAACATGGCCCCCAGGCACCGAGGAGCAAGGCCAGGTCGAACGCGCCGACATCGCCGTCACCGTCCAGGTCCGCCGGACAGTCGCCCCTTGCCGGACACGGTCCCCAACTGCCGAGCAGCAAGGCCAAGTCGAACGGACCGACGTCGCCGGTCAAATCTAAGTCGCCCGGGTTGCAGGGTCCGACTTCGACCGAGCCCGTTTCGCCGGCGAAGTTCGTCGGCGAATTCACCTCAGTCGCCGTAGTAGTACATCCGCCGCCGCCGCCGTCCAGGCAGACCAGTGCGTGCGTCCCGTCGATGGGCAGATCACCCAAGCCGAACGGAAACGTCGCCGCGCCGTACATCCAATAGGTGAGCGTATCTGCATTGAGGTCAAAGAAGTTCTCAGTAATCGTGTAATCCGGCGTTGGTGCATCAGGCAGCGCGGCGAAAGCCTCCGTCGCCAGCAGCAGGTGGCGGTTGGCCGTGCAATTGCTGCACGGCAAATTGCCCGGAAAGATGAACTGGCTGCCGGTCGTATCGCTGAGAATCCATTTGCCGCCGAGGTAGGTCTCGTTGTCGGCTCCGCAGCATTCCTCCATCTCGATGAATTGAACGCTGCCATCGGCGCTACTAAATACTTCGTGTATGCGCCACAAGTGCGACCCCGCCAGCGCGGACGGCGCGGCTAGTGCGCATAGCACGACACAAATCAAACCCAGGACAATAGTGCGGTTCGTCATGGCAGGTTCTCCAAATCCTGACTGGCCCGACCGGAAATACTGCACTTTAGCGTTACCAGTTTAGCCGCCGAGCCGATGCGATGCAAGATGGATTGCCCTCTCAGCGGGGTCGGCGATTGACGGTGGGTGGAGATCCACAGGGCATGGATCCCATTCCACGTGCCCCAAAATGGGCTCCTGGCCCGAAATTGCCTTCTGCGGGAGGGTGCGTTCGATTCGGAAAAGTTGGACTCGCGGTCGTGCCTCGGGGATCGGTCACGCGGCTCACAGAGCCGTGGACCACGCAAACGAGAAGTCTGCTAAACGACGAAGTCGATTTGCGGGGTCCTGCCCGTTGTCTTTCCGTTTGGCAGTCGTGTCCGAGGTCGAGACGACCCTCTTTCGAGTTTCCTCGTGGATGTTGGAGTCAACAGCTTTTCCCAACGGGGCAATGCGGTGGTTGATCCTCTTGTTGGCGGTGGGTACGATGGATGTGCCCAATTCCTCGCTGATGGTAGAACCCAAGGAGCGCCTGGAGGAGTTCAAGAAGGACGCGAAGTAAGTCCAGGCCGAAAGGGGTGCTATCGACATGCGACAGGCCCCGCCCACGGCGGCGGGGTGCGTTGGGAGGCGGAACTACTGGGGTGAGCATGTGGCTCGCGTGTCGTGATTGCTGAAGTGCGCGATGGCGCGCTGCAGGCTGCCCTGCGGTCGTGTCCGATCAGACCGTGCTCTCTTGCAGATTGATGATCCTGTTGATCGCGACATTCCTTCCGATCCTGTCCGCGGGCGGTCCGCCCGAGCCGACGAAGGCCGAACCGCCGCTTGAGGCGCTCGTCCCCGGCCGGTGGCGCGGCATGATGACCGCCGACGGCAAAACGACGCACATGACGATCGAGGTCAAGGAGGCGCGCCAAGGCTTCGTCGGCGAGTCGCTGATGTGGTTTGGCCTGACCGAGGACGAAGCCCACAACGCGCAGTTCGGCGCGTTGCCGCGCCAGGGCGTACACAAGCGAGCGTTCGTCATCGAGCAGGACTTCGCAGTGACGCTCGCAGGCGACACGATCAAGTTCGCAGGCCGGCGCCCGCGCCGCCTGCTGCTGCCTTTGTCTTACAATCCGGACACGTTTGCAGGTCGACTTGAGCGGCCAGGCGTGGTCATGGGCACTGCACGCGATACCAAGACTGTCGGCGGGTTCTTCCATTTGTGGAAAGAAGATGCGTTGCATATGCCTCTGCCGCTGGAGCTGGCGAAGGGCGAGACGCACGAACTGGCCTGCCTCGACGGGCTGCCGTTTCACTACCGCTGCCATATCCCCCAGAGCTATGACCCCGCACGGCCGACGCCGCTGCTGATCAACTCCTCGCCGATGGGCCAAGGTCAACCGCTGTCGGTGAAGATGGCAGAAGAGGTCGGCTGGCTGATGGTCGGGCTCAAGGAGTCCAAGAACGGGCCCATGCCGCCGAATCTGGAGAATCTTAATGCCGTCCTGTTCGACTTGCGCCGCCGATTCAACATACACCCGCGCAGACTCTACTTCTCCGGCTTTTCCGGCGGGTCGCGCATGGCCAGTTGGGCGGCCGTCAACCATCAGGACGCCTGCGCCGGCATTATCTGCATCGGCGCCGGGCACTACGACGGCGTGCCGCCGAAGCTCGTGCCCATCTTTTTCATCGTTGGCCAGAGTGACTTCAACCACGACGAAGTCGTCGCGCTCCACAGCGAGGCGGAGCGCAGCATCCGCAAGACGGAATTGATCGTTCACCCCGGCGGCCACACTTGGGGCCGACCGCAGGATCATGAGGCCGCCATTCGCTGGCTCGACGGGCTCGCCAAGAAGAGACGAACCAAGGGAGATTGAGTGCGCTTACTGTTTGACGCGATACTCGACGAAGTATTGTTCGGGCAGGAAGGTATGTACCGCTGCCGGTTGCAGGCCAGAGGCGGCCATCTCGCGATCAATCGTCGCACGGTCCAATTGCATTTCGAGCTTCGGCCCGAATCCGCGTTCCTCGCGCGACTTGGGTATGAAATCGATGATCACGATGCGGCCACCGGGCGCCAGGGCGCGGCGGAGCTTGGAGACGTAGACCGGGCGGTAGCTGAAATGGTGATAAGTGTTGACGATGAAGACAGTGTCCACTTGGCCCGGCGGCAGCCTGGGATCGTTCTCGGGCACCAACTGGGGTTCAATGTTGGACAGTTCGCGCTCGGCGATGTGTTCGCGCAGTCGATCCAGCATCTCCGCCTTGACGTCGACGGCCCAGACTTTGCCCGTAGGTCCAACGGCTTCCGCAAGCAGCAACGTGAAGTAGCCCGGCCCGCAGCCCACGTCGGCGATTCGTTCACCGGGCCTGAGATTCAGCGCCGCGATGACTTCGTCGGGCTTCTGCCACGCCGCCCGATCGGCGGACTCCATGCGTCGAATGTAGTCTCCGATGTCCCGACTCCCATGGTGGGCCTTGCCGCTGTGCGCCGGTTGCGGCGCCGGTGCCGACTTCGCTCCACGCGGATTAGACCTGTGGCAACCGCAGAGCGAAGGCACGCAAACGACGACCATCGCGATCGTTGTCAGCCAGTGTCCCATCGCCGTACTCGGCACGCCCCGAGGTGCGGAAGTCATCGAAACCCGCCTCGACTGCCGAAGTCCTTCACAAAATCATTATTGTTCGAAAACTTGCCCATGCGCTCCAACAACGTTTCCATCGACCGTCGGGGGTCTCGATTGATTATCGTACGACGGATCTGGTAGCTGGCCTCCAGTTCCGCGGGCGACAACAACCGCTCCTCCTTGCGCGTGCCGGACTGTTGCAGGTCGATCGCCGGCCAAATCCGCATATTGGCGAGTTCGCGCGTGAGCATGATCTCCATGTTGCCCGTGCCCTTGAATTCGTTGAAGATGACCTCGTCCATGCGGCTGCCCGTTTCGATAAGGGCCGTCGCTAGGATCGTAAGGCTTCCACCTTCCTCGATGTTCCGTGCGGCGCCAAAGAAACGTTTGGGCCGTTGGAGGGCATTGGAGTCCACGCCGCCTGAGAGCACCTTGCCACTCGAGGGTACGATGAGATTGTAGGCACGGGCCAGGCGAGTGATCGAATCCAATAGGATAATAACGTCGCGCTTGTGCTCCACCAGGCGCCGTGCCTTTTCCAGCACCATTTCCGCCACCTGAACGTGCCGTTCGGCCGGTTCGTCAAAAGTCGAAGCGATGACCTCGCCTCTGATGCTCCGCTTCATCTCCGTTACTTCTTCGGGCCGCTCGTCG
>JACZTW010000325.1 GCA_022573485.1 Planctomycetota bacterium | reverse complement strand
ATTTCGTGAATCACCCCCAGTTGCCGAGAAGAATGAGCAGGTCTTTCACGCCGACGGAGCCGTCACCGTCCAGATCGGCTGGACAATCACCTTTGGGTGGGCACGGTCCCCAGTCGCCGAGCAGAATCAGCAGGTCTTTCACGCCGACGTGGCCATCGCCATCGAGATCACCGGGCGCGCTCGGCGGATCATCCGGGGCGAAGGTCGGGTTCGGTGAGAAGATCGCGTTGTCGTGAAACAAGTCATCGAACTGGTAGAAGACCTGAGCCGATGCACGCGGCGCCTCGATTGTTGCGTCCAAGGAGCCGCCTGCGGGTACCGGCGCGCCGTGGGCATACGTCAGGTCCACCCAGTAGCCTTGGCTCGGATCATCAGGATCGATCAGGAGCGTGCCGTTGTTGGGATTGATCCACAAGAAAGGCTTCCAAGCCATCGTGGGCGCAATGATGTCGCCGCCGGCATTGGGGTTCGGATTGCGAAGGAACGGCGGGAACCAGAGCACGTCAGGTTCGCCGTCATCGTCTGTGTCAACATTCATCACCCCATGCGGATTGAAGGAACTGATATCAGTTTCGCAAAATCCACCCAGCGGATGATCCTCGTGCGAGCACATCTTCGCGACGCCGTACCCTTCGGTGAGCTGACCGATGAGCAGCCCGTCAGAGCCATCTTCTTCTCGAAGTGGGAAGTCGCTGGGCTCCTCCGTGGTTCCGATGATGAAGGGCGGTGGATTGAAGCGGAAGTCGCCCTGCCGATTCTCGGCTGAATATTGCCAGCCAGGGTGCGGACTGCCGTCCCCGCCGAAGAATGTCTTGATCAATGCCTCATCAGACGGTCGAGGAAAGAGATCGTCTTGATGGATGATGTCAAAGTGCGGCCGAAAGCCCCAACCGGCCCGCCATTGCATTTCCGCAACCTTCGGCGCACCGTAGGTCGGCTTGAAGTTCATGATCTCGAAACTGTGCGAGCCGGAGGGAAAGCCGCCGCCGCTGATGTCGTCGTGCAACTTCGGGCCGAAGTCGACGTTGCGAAAATAGTGCGTGTGATTATCCAGGTTGATCAGCTTGACGGCAAACTGATCGCCTTGGAACCATCCCTCAATCTTCTCTCCGCTGGGCCCTTGGCCGTACATCTCGTTGTTCAGGTAGACGCTGACGAACTTGTACGGCCCGAATTCGCCGCGCGATATTCCTTCCTCGGCCAGGATGTCCCAAGCTTCCGGCGGTAATTGATTCTGATTTTCCAGAAGATCAGCCCATTGCTGCCAGTCGCCGGCGGGCGCCGTCTTGGGATCGGTGAGCATCGCCAAGACTTCGCCGGGCGAGGCACCGTTGAGCACCGACTGAGCAACGTCGTACATTTTCTTCTCCGGCGCCGCCTCACCAATGTCGTCGATCGACAGTTGCCGGGTTCTGAACGCGTAGCTCTCACCCTGCGGCTCGAGCTGAACCTCGCCGGTATGGGCGTTCACCATCTCGAAGATTGGCTGGAGGAACTGGATGCGCGGCGGATGAACGCGCCAACCCCAGGTATAGATGCCGCGCAACAGGCTCAGGGGCGGATGGTCCACGGTGATTTGGGTGACCTTGTCGTTGTCGATCTTGGTCCAGACGCTATCAAACCCCTTGAACGGGAACTGCACGCTTCCAGACAGACGATTGTCCAACAGTACGGTTGTCGGTGCGAAGTCCTCCGTCTCCAGTGAATATATGCGGTAATGCACCCGCAGCGTGTCGTACCGATGCGCCTCAATCGGCACGCGTAGAAGAAACGTGTCGCTATCAAACTGGCCGTCGTACCACAGGAAGTTCACAGTTACTTCCCAGATTCGACGAGGCTCACCGTCAATCCCCGGCATCGTCAGGCCCGTGTCAGTGAGGACCTTCATTTTGTATTCATCAGGGACATGGTCTGCGACGAATGCGCCTCGATTGAAATTGAGCATTGCAAACCCGTCGTAGATCCGACCCTCGGTCGTCCCGAGCAGAATCGCCATGATCTCATCTGCTTGGGCATTCATCGCGCTCTCGTCGGCCTTGCCGGCAGCGTCAGCCAGCGCTTGCAACGCATCTCGCAGATCGCGGTTGGGACTTTCCACGCCCTCGATCACGTGTCCGGTGAGGCTCACCGCCCCCTGAGCATCGGTCGTGACGATCTTGCCCACGACGTTGAGCAACTCGCTCCCGTCCGCTTGGTTTGTGTTGGGAATGCGGACCTCGACGCCCATTGTCGCCGTGAGGCACGGCTCGAGAATCCCTGGACTGTTTGGATCGCTTTGACTGAACGTCAGGGAAGGAATGAATAGGACAACGGTCGCGGCGACCGCACGATAGCGCATAGCTCTTTGGTAAGCCATTGATTGAACTCCTCATACCCATATGAACGAAATTGTCCGAGCAGCGACGGGCGACCCAGGCTCCCGGCGTCCGCCTGCGGGGGCGTGGGATCGACCCGTACTACATCAAACGAGAGATCGTGGGTGAGTCCGGAAATACATAACGCAACGAGATGTCATGACGAGCGTACCTTGATCGGCCAATGGATCGTTCGCTGATTTATTGGCCCCAGTGGCACGCTTTATGTAGCATCCACAGCGCTCGACCCACTCTTTGTACCGTTGATCTGCTCGGGCGCTGTTCAAACCGCCTCTCGATCCATTCCCTCTGCCTCAGTGAGCACTCCTGGCTACAGTATCCGCTCGGGATGTGATCACGATCGAGGTTGATACTGTTGCACCAGAATGATCCGGAACTGATCCAAGACTGCCTCGACGGACGCCAGGGTGCCTGGGACGAGCTGGTTGATCGCTATGGGCGGCTCGTCTACTCGATCCCGCGCCGATACGGGTTTTGCGACGCCGATGCAGATGATGTCTTCCAAGACGTCTTCACAATCCTGTACCGCAAGCTCGATACGGTCCGCGATCACGCACGGCTCGCCAGCTGGCTGATCCGTGTAACGCATCGAGAGTGCTACCGGGTCGGGAAGCAGTCCGGCCGGTATGTTCAGCTCGACGAAATAATCCAAGACGTCGGCGAGCCTTCAGGGCCGCAAGCCGCGCAATGGGAGC
>JACZTW010000324.1 GCA_022573485.1 Planctomycetota bacterium | reverse complement strand
TCGCCTGCCGAAGGCGCCGCCGTCCTGCCCAGACTCACAACCATCGGCGCTGCGGCGGACCAGTCGTCGAAGCTCTGCGCATCGCTGAGGGCCAGCTTCAGCGCCCACTCGCGCTGGGCTTCGGTCAGCTTGCCCGCTGCCATAGCCTCCGACACGCGCTCCTCGGCGCCTTTGTCTTCCTCGCGCTGCTCGAGTTCCGCGATCCGCCGCGACGCAGCCACGAGCACCTGCCGGGCTCCATTTCGTTGATCCAGATCCAACTGCTTGCGCAGTTTCTCCAATGTCTCCACCATCGATTCTTCCTCCAGCGTTTGGTCCAAGGAGCCGCAGGTCCCGGCGCGCCGGGAAAATCCCGACTTGTCGGGAGCCTGCGCGATTTGTACGGTTTGGTCAGATGAGTCTTCGCGATTCACAAGCGCCTCCATCCCCACGATGGCCGGCTTGTTGGTCAGCGCTGCCGAGTGCAACCCCACCAGCCGCCGGTCGCTCTTGCGAATCAGCGCCACGGGCGAGAGGTAGCGGTATTGTCGTTTTTGAAGATGCTCCAGGCCCAGCTCGGTCCACTCCACGTCCGCCATCAGGCCGACCGACTCGATACCGATCAAGTCTTTGATCCAGCCCGCCGCCGGCGCCAAGCCGTCGGGTGAGGCGTACGATCCGCCGAGCGTCTGGTGTTCGAAATCGATGGGAATGTCGGTGCCGTGCTCTCGGAATTGTTCGATCGTGGCAGCCACCGCTTGGCCATCGACGAAGAAGTGGCCTTGAGTGCTCTCGACATCGCCCCACGGAGCGATCAAGATCCGCGTCGGCGCCGCCCCCGTCTCCAGTTCCGCCGACCGCAACGACACCATGTCCATTTCACCCGCCGAGCTTTGTTGGTCGTCTTCCACGGCTGCCTCCATGAAAACAGTGTGATTCCAAATTCCAGCGCTTCACGCTTCACGATCCACGCTTCACTGCCAGTACTTGCCCCGCGCGCTACGAAAAGCGCGTGGCCAACCGATCAGCGCGGGAATTCCACCTTCGCTGGGAACCGGAAACACCTCCGAGCGGGTATAATGCTCAGAAGCCGTGCCGCCCGGGGCACGGCAAAGCGCAGGGCAAACCTGTGGCTCAGGAATGCGGAGCTTTCAGATGATTGTTTGGAAACAATATCCCGAGCTTGAGCATTTTGAGCGTCAGGATGTGCCCGGCGTGGCATCCGAAGCGCTGACGTTTGCCAAGCATAAAGTGATGAGAACGTGGAGGTTTTGGCTGACTTTGCTGGCCCTCGTGGGGCTGTACATGACGGCGACTGCGCTGGCTATTTGGACAATGACGCAGTATTTCGGCTCGCCTGACTGGGTTCGCCATGCGGCTATGGGCTGCTGCGGAGTCGTCGTCAGTTTGGCAGCATGGCGGGTATTCAGAGATCGCATACGACGCCACCTGCGCGAGAGGCTGGTTCAGCTTGGAATCCCGATCTGCCTTCCCTGTGGTTACGATCTTCGAGGATCCACGGATCGTTGTCCGGAATGTGGGACGACATTTGAGGTTGTGGCGAAGTGAAGTCTCCGTAGTTCTGAGTTTCCATCGCCACGAGCGTCCGAACCCAAATTGTTCTCAAGAGGTCTGCCAAACGGCAAGCCACCGGGAGCGTCTTGGCAAGTGACTTGGTCGTTTAGCAGACGCACCGAGACACGTTTGTTTTGTGTCTGGAGCAGTGGCACCCAACATTCTATAATGCCGCCGCCGTGAATACACGCCCGACGCTTATGATCCTGATCGTTGGAACGATCGCGCTTGCCGCTACGGCTTGCACGCCACATGCTCGAGTCACCGTCGAGCAATCCCGGGCCAAGGGCCGGCAGCACAAAATGGAGCTACAGAGCAACTGGGCTGCGTTTGCCGAAAACGGCAGCACGCGGGCGCTACTCGCTTTCCCACTGCCCGGCGCCCGACGTGGCGACAAGCACTTTTACATTTATCTTCGCTGCCCATCCGCGACCGGCCGCTTCCTTCTGGCGCCCGACGGCCCCGACGACGTGCGCGGCTTCTTCAAGCAAGTGACGGGACGGCACGCCGGCGTGGCGCGGTTCATACAGGCTGCGGTAACGATCGACGGAGATCAAGGCACGTGCGCGGGTCGATTCGAATTCAAGTGCGACGACGGCACCATTTTGCAGGGCGAATTCCGCGCTACGCGTGACGACTGGATCGTGCAGCAATTCGAGGAAGCGACCGGGCTGGAATGACGCTTCTTTGGGTTTTGGCACTGGCAGCATTCGCGACGTCGATCATCTCCGGCATTATCGGCATGGGCGGGGGCATCCTGCTGCTGGCGACGATGCTGAGTTTTCTGTCTCATGCCGAGACGATTCCCGCGCACGGCGCCGTGCAATTGGTCAGCAACGGCACGCGGCTGCTTGTTTTCCTGCGCCATATCGACGTAAGAACGGTCCTGCGGTTCGCAGCGGGCGCCCTGCCGGGCAGCATCATCGGCGGACTGCTGCTGGTGTGGTTACGGAAGGACCATATCGATACCACCGAGCCTTACTTCAAGATCGCCATCGGTTTGTATGTTCTGATCACGACGTTTCGCCCAATCGCCAAGCGCCCGGCATCCAATGAGTCGGCACCGCCGCGAATTTCAACGTTCACATTGCTCGGTGGGCTGGCCGGCGTGCTCGGATTGACGATCGGCGCCATCGGGCCGCTGATCGCGCCTGCGTTTCTGCACGCTGGATTCGTCAAGGAACGAATGATTGCTACAAAAGCGGTCTGCCAAATGATAATCCACGTCTTGAAAGTACCGATCTTTCTGGCCAGCGGGCTGGTGGACTATACCAAGCTCGGGCAATTGATCGTCGTCATGTCATTGATGGTCATCCCCGGCACATTGATCGGCAAGAAGATTCTCAAACGGGTCGATGAACGGGCCTTCGTAATACTCTTCAAGCTGGCCATGCTGCTCGCCGGGTTGAAGGTGCTGATGTACGACGGTTTCTACAAACTACTAGGCTCTGCATAAAAACATCCAAGGAGCCGCAGACTTTAGTCTGCGCGAGGCCTCGCGCGGGTTAAAACCCGCGGCTCCTTGAAAGAATCTGA
>JACZTW010000089.1 GCA_022573485.1 Planctomycetota bacterium | reverse complement strand
GGAGCCGCCACGCAAAGAGACGCCCACCGACGGAACTGATGTTCCGACTGTGGGCGCCTGAGTCTGAGGGCCAAGCCAGGATGTGCGTGGCTCAAAGGCCGTTTTTGTTGGCCTCATACCGAGCAAGTGATTCGTTTAGTTCATCATTGTCTCCGCCCTGGAGCGCGACGGCCTTATTTTGGTACTCGATCGCGCTGTCAATGTGGCCTGCGCGAAAGTTGGCCAATGCCAGCGTATCCAGCAAGGCCCAACTCTTGTAGTCGGTCTGCTCGCAGGCCTGCTGGGCCAGGCGAAGTGCGAGGGCATCGAATTGATTGCGGTAGTCATCGTTGGTCAGCAAGCCCCAGGCGAAGTTGTTCAAGTCTCGCGGGTTGTTTGAGATGCTTTTCGCGAAACGCTCGCCGATTTTCAGCGCTGCCTCTCGGTTTTTGGGATCCCGCGCAAGATCCTCGAACCTCCGCCGGGCATCTTGCGGGTCGTCACGATCGGGGATCAAGTGGGTGACGACCTCGACCGCGTTATCCCGCTCGCCGGAGTGCCGCGCCGAACGAGATTCGTGTTGTCCTGAGTGCCTCCGTCCCTCCCGTTCAATCAAACCGGAAACCAAGGGTCCGATGTCCGGCAGACCGCTTATTTGCGCGGTGATGCGGAGTTCCTGCTCGGATTCGTTGGTCCGTACGGCTACGATCGTCCGGCTCAGCAGGTCCACGAACGGCTCGGTTTTATCCCGCTCGCCTTCGCTCATAAATTGGCGGGCGATCTGCAAACAGCGTCCGGGATTGATGAACGCCGCTTTGCTGGTGGTCCCGTCGAGGCTCGCCAGACTGGCTGCAAAGGCTTTGTCGCTCAGAATTGAGCCGCCCTTCTTGCCCGCAGCCCCGGCCCGGCGAAGGGCTTCACGCGTGGTGGCGATGAACAGCTTGTCGTCATTGGTTCCGACGAGAATCGTCACGCCCGGCGGAAACTGATAGGCAGTCGCATCAATCCCGCCGATCTTCACGGTCTTGCCGTCGCTCGCCGGGGCCCCGGCCGCCATGCTGGCGATGCCGAGGATCTGCGTCCACAGTGCTTCGGACCTGCTCGAATCATGGACGCGAATCACCGCCGCCACATCGGGGATCGGCGGACCTTCCGAGCGCCCGTCGCCCTTTGGCGGCAGCGCGAAGATCGCGAAGTCCTTGACGTTGGCAAAGATCTCACGCCCAATGTCCAATCCAGTGACGGTTGGCCGGCCGGCTCCCTCTTCGGAGGGTCTGCGGTATTGCGTTCCGGGCTCGCTCAAAGCCCCGGCCACAAACGCCGCCGCGCCTTTCGGCACACTGGCGAAGGTCTCGGGCGAAATCGGCGGCGTACGTGCGAGATTGTAGGCCAGGTTGTGGTGGCCCGCGTCCATGCGTGCCGCCAACTCGATGAACACGCCGTCGTCATTCACGCCGGCCCGGCCTGTGACCCACCGCAGGCTGTCGAGATCGAGGATCGCCCGTGCCTGCGCCAAGTCGTCCCCCATGCCGAACGTCTTGCTGAGCAGGGGGACAATCTTTTTCGCATTTAGGCAGAAAAACACCATCGAATCATCGCGTTGGGCGAAGACCTCCGGCAAGTCCTGAACCGTGGCCAGCGATTCCTTCACGGTGCCGTCCAGCCGCCCGAGAACATTATCAATCTCACTGCGATCGGGGCTGGCAATGATCAGACGTGACGTAAGGCAGACGTAAAGACGGGCATCGGGAATGAAGAAGGTCTGCCGGCCTCTCGTCGGTTCGACCGTTTCGGCGGCGGCGGGCAGCGCGGATTCCACAATGCCGCGAAGAACCTGGAGATTGCCGGGGTTGATCACGGCGACGCCCGTTGGCATTTCGCTGCTGGGATCAAACCCAGTGATCGCCACCGCCGCGCCGCGAAGCCCAAGGAGTTCTTTGATGAGCACGGGGCTCACGGCGATGCGTCGCCCGGCCCCCGCTTTCAGTTCCGGCTGATCTCCCGCCAGCAGCCCCAGCGATTTGAGCAATCGGGCAACCTGTTCACCGGGTCGGTTCAATTCAGCGTAGGCCAGCGCATCCGGCGGCATGAGCCGTAGCAGGTCGGAGCTGGCGATCTCCTCACGACAAGCGGCCAGACGTACTCGGGCCTGCGACCGCAAGCCCGCGTCAACATCCTTTGACGCTGCCACTTGCGAATAGAGTTTCGCGGCTGCTGCGAAGTCTCCTTTCTCTTGCTCGAGGAAATAAGCCTGATAGTAGACGTCATCAGCATCGCCCGCGATGGCCAAGCTGCTGGAGAGCGGGCAAAGAAGCGCGACTGCAATCACGAGTCGCCTGCCGAGATGGGCTCGAATCATTGTAACCTCTCCTTAATAAATGAGTTATGTTTAGTTGAGTGCTTCAGTATGCGAGCGTGAATCAAGTCGTCCCGCCAACCGGAACCCTCTGAACACTATGGAATTCTGTCCCGACTGAAGAATATTCTGGAGTATGTATTGGAAGCGATCAGGCGGGAATAATCCAGGCTCGAGCCGCGTACTCAGCGCAGCGCCAACGGAAATGGCCAACGCCATTCAGGAGTGAGGGATCAAGTTATCGGACGAGGCGGATTGCTGGCATGAATTGTGCGGTGGTGGGAAATTGCCCAGTTTCCCCCACCCCACACGGGTAATACTGCCCAGAATCGAGCGGTCAAGCAGCGCCGACTGGCGAGCTATTGCTTCTCAGGTTGGCCCAATCCCATATCGACCCCCCGGAGGACAGGATCGAGTGTAGGTGCGTATGGCGGTCACTTAAAGGGCTCTCAGGCGGAGCCTTGTAGCACGTTGCATCCTCAACATGATCGTGGCTGCGGGCATCCGTGGTCAGAAACTGAAAGTCCATTTCGCAGATCGGTCCGGTAACAAATGTCAAGACCGGCTCCGCCTCTGCAACTTCCTGCGGGACGAACAGGCCGGTCAAAGGAGTATTGCATTGACCGATTTGCGTCGAGAGCCAGCACAGCCAAGCCGCCACTTGTACGCGATAGGCGATTGTTCTGCTGAGGGGCAGCCGGAGGGCTAACCCTGAACCGAGGGCTTGTCGTCGCCAGCCATCAAGCCGCGATTCCAGAAAAGCGAGGTACTCCAGCGGTTTGTCGCAGCGCACATTCGGGAGCAACGATTCAAGCCAATGACCGAGTTCAATCTGTGCTGCTTCTTCTGCCATTGCCTCTGTCGCATCAGACAGAGCATCGATCGGTTGCAGCTCGTGCTCGCGCAAATCCTGGATTCTGACGTCGCCCCGGGTCGCCGGCTCATAGAGGCTACCGAGCTGCCTCCAATAGTTCTCGCAGATGAGATACTGCCCGACCCAGTTATTTTGGGCCGTCGCGGGCTGGGTCAGGAAAAACGTGAACGGAAACATCCGTGGCGGCGAGGCACCATCGTAACTGTTCCAAATGCACCCCAGCGCCACCAGGCTCTTTGAGTCGGGGATCTCCACGAAATAGCAGAACGGGGCGATTTGGCCCCTTTTCCTGGCTTCTGCGCGGGTGATCCAGCTCTCGTGTCCCGCCTTGATCCAGTCCTGAACGACCTTGCCCGAACCCTGCCCGGCTTCGAGTTGCAGGAACTCTCGGCTGACCGGCAACTTGCCGAACGCGCGAAGTTGGCGCTCCTTGGGATCCGGCGCGCTCTGGCCGGTGAGGCGATCAATGATTCGCTTGAGTGGGCTCATCCTGCCGAAATGCCCTCAATTAAAAGTGGCCGAGCGAACCGGGAACTGTTTGCCTGAAGCGTCCGCCATAGGGCGGCGGTCAAATCAGCGATCGCGCTTTTCAAAGGGAAACGGAACGGGTGCTCAGAATCCTGAATCCGTAAGCGCCCAGGGCGGCTTGGGTGGCGGGTCGGACATCGCGCGAAGATCCGGCCAATCCACCGGCGCGGGCAAACCGCCGGCGGGATCAAGGAACTTGATCCGGAAACTGATCGCACGTACAGGTTCGTCCAGCTTTTCATTTGCCAGGCCCTTAATGCCCGTGATGTCAATACTGAGCGCGATCCGCCAGTCATTTCTCGATTGATCAACCGGCGTGCCGTGCTCGCGAATGAACTGAATCAGGCCGTACTTGCCAGCCGATAACTGGCTGATTCTGGGTTCCATCTCGGCGTTCAGATCGCTGGCCCGGGAAGTCATCGCCCCCAGCGTGACCTCCACTCTGCCTTTGGTGGGCTGCCAGCGATAGCGCACCGCATCAGACGGATCGGCCACGCCGAACTTTAACTCCGGGCGTGTCGCGCCTCCGCTGTCAGTGAGTCCGGGCAAGCGCAGTGCCAGTTCTCTGTAAAACTCGCCGAGAATATCTTTTTTTTCCACAGGCGGCTCGTAGGCCACCTCAATTTGGTAGTCCGATCGGCCGAGAAACTCCCGCCATTCCGCCAAGGCTGCCAGCCAATTCCCGTGGGCGCCGCCAGCCGAAGCCTCGCCGCCCGGCGAGCCACCCGTGGTATTGACGAAGGTCTGCACTTGCGCGACCGCATCCAGCAGCGCCCCAAGCCGGAGCGGGTCCGTATTCTCGAAGCTGCCGCCCGCGAAAATGAACGGTCGGGCTGACAGGAGCGGACGGAAATGGTCCTGAGCCAGCTTGTCGTAGATCGCGGCCTCCAGCGTCCATCGGCCGTGATCGACGATGTACTGAAGTTGAGTCGTCAGCCATTCGCCCTCAAGCACCTTGGCACCAGCGACACTCTCGCCCAGCCGCACAAACTCGATTGGGTCGCGCGCGAGATCGTCGAGCCTGCCCAGGCGATAATCCTGGGCTCGGCGACTAAACCTCCGCCAGTCGATCAAGACGGGATCGAGATCCGGCACCAGGTCCGCCGACAGGCAAGCCTGAACCAGTCGCTCCATTCGGCTCTCGCGAGGCCAATCAACGTTCGGCAGCATTTCCTGCAATTCCGCTCGCAACTCCGCGTTCGATCCCCGCCGTGGCGGGGAGGACCGAAACAAGCTGATCACGTTTCGCGTCACGGCTCCCAGATGATCCTCATAGTCCTTGCGTAGGATCGTGCCTTGATCACTCATCCAACGGCGATACTCGTTCCAATTCAAGGGCATGTCGTATTCCGCCAACGGCAGGAGGCGGTACGAATCGTAGCGCTCCGACCAAGTCTCCAAATAATGCTGCACGTATTGCTCAGTGCCGCGTTGCAGTAAGGCGTCGATCTCGGCACTGTCGATCAAGAGCCCCCGATCGACAGCGGCGGCCAGAGTCGTTTGAAGTTTCTTCCTGGAGCGCAGCGTGGCCAGCAGGAACGAGTCCGCGTGGCGACTCTTCAGGCCGGCAAAGTGTCGTGTCCGGGCGGGCTCATCCTGGCCCTCCATCAAACTCGCCAGGCCCTGGTCCGGCAACTCATTGAGCTTCTCGGAGATTTCTTCGACGACGACTTGTAGCCGATAGGCTTTGGATGAGTCCGTCACTGCTTTGGCCAGCTTGCGAAGTTCGGTCGGTCGCCACGCTGAGGCCACGCTGACATCCTCGTGGTCCGGAGACTCTTCCATCAGTTCCGCGAGGCGGTTGTTCCAGCTTTCCAAGTGTGCCCTGCTCGGCTGTGAAGCCTCGTTCAGACCGTCGGCCAGACGGCTGAGGATCTGTTCAACCTTAAGGGCGTCCTGTACGAAGGCGAAGTTTCGAGGCGCCAGGCGTGACGGCTGGGGCACCAGCAGGAATTCAAGTGCAGCGATCTCCTGCTCATAGAGGCTGCGGGCCGACTCGATTTGCTGTTTGAAATCCTCTTTGAACGTGTCGATTTTTTCGGTGATTGCGGCGCCGAAGGCCCGCTGGCGGGCGAATTCCTCGTCGTCCTCGCGTTGGCTTCGCTGGCACGCTGCCAGGCAGCCTTGCCAGAACTCCGCATTGGCCTGCTGGGCCTTCTGCACCAGACGCTCCGGCAGAATGATCTGCCCGTTCTCCCGGGGCGGGTTGGCGGTTAAGTGTTGCCGAACGCGCTCGAGCAGCAAGGGATGCTGCGAATCCGGAAAAGCACTGAGCCATTCCGACTTCACGGCGTCGAAGGATTCGGGCCTGCGTGCGTCGTCGAAGTCGCGCCGCAGACCGCAGAGCTTCGCGTAGCTCGTCTGGACTTCCTTGGAGTGCTGCACCAGCAAAGCCCACCACGCGAAATCCCCTTGGCCCCGGAAGGCCCGCTGGCGGGCGTCCGCGCTGATTGATGCCAGCCAGTATTGGTGAGCCTTGTCGAGCGCCGCCAAGATTACTTTGCGTCGGTGCTCTTCGTTGCCGGTCAGGCCGGAGGCAAATCGGCCGGCCGGAACGCCTGCGAACTGTTTCAATTGATCCGACACACTCGTGCGGGCGTGGCGCTCGTCATCACCTTTCGGAGCGTCCGGCACAACCCGACGGAGATCGGCCAATTCCGCCAATCCGTCCTCTTCCGCGCCCCAGTGCCACCGAATGTAAACCGCCAGGCCGGCGCCGAAATCATCGATCTGCTCCGGGCCGATTTTTCTTTGGGGATCGGCGAGCGCTTTCTCGACGGCAGCGATTTCCGGTCTGAGGATACAGTAGCCGATCAATTCTCGTTGAATCGCGCGGATGTGCGTCTCTGCTTCGGGGCCGACGGAGGAAAACATCACACTCGCCAGACCGCGCGGGCTGCGAACTTGCTCGATCGCTTCGTCGAGCATCTGCGAGAGGCGCAGCGCCTCTTCCTGATCATTGCTCTCGCCGACATCAACAGCCCAGGCCTCGCCGGCTTCCTGTTTCTCGCGGTACTTGCCGATCAAGTCAGCCGCAGCGGCCACCACTTCACGGGGGCCCTGAACCGTGGCACTGTAGGCGCGGTATCCGAAAAACGTAAAGACCGCCAGCACAATGGCCAGCGGCGCACCCAAGAACAAAGTCGAGTTTCTCAGCAGCCGCATGCGCTTGATGTGCTTCTGTGACCGGAACACCATGCCCTGTTCCTTGGCGACCTTCTCTGTGTAGAAATCGTGAATGAAGAAGGCCCGCGATTGCGGGAACAAGCCTTGCAAGTCCTCCAGCTTTTCGTCGGAGAGGTTGGCGCCGAGAAGGTCGAGGATCGGCTTGCCTTCCTGCAGCGAGCTGGTGAAGTAGAAGCCTCGGAAGAACAGCGGCTCGGCGAAGATGTTCTTGGTGAACAAGACATCCATACATTCCTGGAGGCGGTTCTGCAGCGCCCGAAAAGCCTCGGGAAACGTGTAGATCCAGCCGGCTTCCGTGTCTGTGGTCTGCCGGGCCAGGAAGCGCAGCCGCAACTCGTGCAACCGGGCATAGAGTTCTTCAAAGCCTCCCTTGAACTCGGCCGGCTCGAACGGCGTATCGAAATCGCCCGGGCGCGACCAGCCGAACAATTGGTTTCGCTGAAGCGAATCAAGCTCGTTGTAAAACTCGGTGAATCCCGCGATCAAATCGCACTTGGTGATCAATAGAAACACGGGGAACCGGACGTCCAGAACGGTCTGAATCTGCCGCAAACGGTCGCGCAGTATACTGGCACTTTGGTGGCGTTCTTCGGTGGTGTCCGACATCAGCTTGTCGGCCGGCAGGGCGATGATGACGCCGTTCAAAGGGCAGCGCCGCCGCTTCTTCAGCAGCTTCAGGAAGGCTTCCCATTCGTGGCGGTCGGTCGTGCCTTCCTGTTCGAACACCAGCCGGCCGGCGGTATCGAGGATGACCGCGTAATTGGTGAACCACCAATTGTAATTCCGCGTGCCGCCGAAGCCGGGCAACTCTTCCTTGCCCAGAGGGAAATCCATGCCGCTGTTGAGCAGCGTCATGGTCTTGCCGCCGCCGGGTTCGCCCAGCAAGAGGTACCACGGCAATTGATAGAGCGAGATTTTGCTCTTCTCGAGCTTTTCGATGCCCTCAAGCCACTTCTTTTTGTATTCCTTTTCTTTCTCGGCGAATTCCAGGCGTGAAGGGCCTGTGGCCTGGTCTTTGATTTCCCTATCCAACCGAGCTCCGCGGTTCTTGTCCATCAGTCCGATCGCACTATGAACTCCGTAAAGCGTCAGCAGGAAGGCCGTCATGCCGACGATGATCGCCCAGGACATATCGCGCGGCAGTTGGTCGTGCGCGAGGGCGACGGGCAGCGCCACGCAGACCCACAGCGCCGTGTATTTCGCCCAACTCGGCAAACTTCGAAATGCTCGAATGAGACCTTCCATTTGCTAATCCTGTGTCGCAAGCGACCGGCAAGGATTTCGGATTTCAAATTTCAAATTTCAGATTTCAGAATGCGGAATGCACAAAATTCCTCAGTCCTCAGTCCCTAAGCGCCGAAAAACGTGCCGGCGCGCGTCGCGGCGTCGTTGAGCTCATCCAATAGTTCATTCCACAACACCGCCCGAAATCCAAACAGCAGGATGATCAACCCCACACCGGCGGCGGCCAGCGTGGCCAGGCGCAAAGTGCCTTCATAGCTCGGAGGAACTTCGACGGTGTAGCGGTAGGCTTGATCGAAGTAGGCGCGCGCCTGAGCGGGAGCATCGCCCCCGATCAAGTCCCACAACTCCTGTGCCTCGCGTTCGATCTCCTGAGGCTGCCCGGCGAACTTGCCCTCGAAACCGAAGCGCAGGCAGCAATAAAAAACGGCCAATAGATCGCTCGTCCCCTGGGACTGGGTTTTTGCGGACTCGCCGGCCATCTTCTTGGCCTTGGCAAGTTCGTCGAAGAACAGGATGCCGCGCATCTTCTGCGGATTCTTGAGAACTTGGCTCTCGAGCACGTGTTCATCCCACCATCCGCGGTGCTCCCATTCGGTGGTGGTCATCACTTCGTCCACCAGGTAGACCAGCGCCCGCCTGGCCGATTCCCATGTTTGCGCGACGGCCGGGTCGCGCTGCGCGGTCTGGTCAAGATCCTTGAAGAGCTTCAATGCTTCCCCGTGCAGGGCGTCGCCGGCCGGCGGCGTGCCGCGCGCCGCCTTGCGCTTGAACGCCGTCACAAAGAGAAATACTTGATTCGCGATGTCCGTCAATGGTGAGGGCATTGATTGGCTCTCTATTTGCGCGCCTCATCCGGGCGCCGTTCAATCCTTAGGCGGTTCGGTCGATTGTTCACTGCCAAGCAGTGCGTAAGCATCGAGTGTTTTCTGAGCTTGTATTTCTTTCATACGGTCCCCGAGGGTCAGCGGGAGGTCGTGTCGAATCACAAACTTGTAATGGTTCCAAAACGCCTCTGCTTCAGCCGACCAGCGTTTCTTCTCGACATTCCAATCATCAGGGTTGAGCGCCTGATCCAGTTCGCTCGGCAACTCCATGACTGTTGTCTGCACGCCGGCCATCATCGCCGAAGACCAGCGCAACAAGAGATTGCCATAGTTGGCCAAGCGGTTCATCCGCGGACTGTCGGAGCCCAGCACCACCCGCAGCACGTTTTCAATATCGAGCAAGCCCTGATTTTGAACAGTCTCCGCCATCGATTTGATTGGCGGATGATTCTTACTCAGAACTTCGAGCTGCGAGTGGATCGTCTGTTCGATTCGCTTGAGAACGCCAACCAGAATGGCCAGCGACTCGGCCGCTTTCTGCGCTGTCGCTTCCTCGCTCGCGGGACGGATGTCCCCAAGCCAAGGCAAGTGCGACTTCAGCGCAGCCGCTACTTCGCCGCCCGATGACGGATTGATTCCTTGCTGAGCTCGGTTGGGTTCCTGTGACATTGGCCCTGTTCCTCATCGCAGCCGCCGGCGGGTCTGCCTTCTGCGAACGTATGAGCGTTTCCAACTGTGTTATCGTGCAAAGCAGGCAGCCACAATGAGTTCCGTCCGGAGCACGCCGCAGCGGGCCAAGAGGCTTACTTGTTACGCAATGCTATGGGGCACTTGCGCTTGTATCTCCTGATGCCGCCGCCAAGGCTTCACTGGGAACACTGAAGCGTTTGCACAACCGAAAACCAATGGTGCCGAACCGTGCCGGCGCTGTCGTTGACTCAACGGTCTTGATCCCGGCGGCCTGAACGTCGGCATCGTGATCATGCCAGCAGCCCCCGACGATCGTAACGGTGCTCTGTTCCGTGCTGTCGCTGCAAAGCTCCCACACGCCGCCCACAAAATCCATGTCCTTTGCGTCGGGGATTTGCTCGACGGCGCGGCGCCATTCCGCCAGCGTCGGGATCTCGCAGTCCAGCTCGTTCGCCAACTCAGCCGCCTCCACAAGATTCAGGCCGACCACTTGATCGCGCGGCGGCGCTCCAGTGATCTCGCTCCACAGCCGCCAAGGCTGATCGCCACGCCGACGTGACAGCGTGTGGGGCCACAATGTCTGAATGTCCGCAACTTGCACTTCGCGCTCCTGAACATACACGAGGTTGGCCGGCGATCCGGGCATGGTCAGCAAGTGAAACATCATCGGCCCGCCAGCGGGCGTGGCCCGCTTCGCGACAGCCTTACGCAATGCTGCGCGCAGGGGGAAACCGCAGAGGAACTCCGACGAGGCAGGCTCGAACAACTGCCCGGCAGACCGCAGCGCAGCGATCCAACGCTGGATTCGCTCGCGCTCATCGTCCGACATGTCCTGCCGCAGCCCAGCAGTGAAATCTGACTCGATGCTGTCGATCCCATCCGCTGTCGCGCTGGTCAGGCGCGCGGCCAATGTGCGATAAGCCTCTCCCGCAATCACCCACAACGGATCGCCCGACACGCCCGCGTGTTCGCTACGTGCATTCCAGACCATCCCTTGCCCCCGAAGCACGAACTCGAAGGCCTTCAGTGAGTATCCTTCAGTATTGGAAGAAATCTCGACGTACAGAACGACTGGGGTGTCCGGATCTTCACGGGCGCTGATTTGAAACTGTGCGCCGCTCTGTTCGATGCGCGCGAACATGTCGGCGGCGGACTGCACATCACGCGTCGTCCCCTCGAAGAGCGCGATGTATCCCTCGGCATCCCGTTCACGCCAAGCCTGCGTCATTTGATTCAGCAAAGACAGACCCAACTGTTGCCGGCGCAGCGCCGGCGGCGCGGCAGGCCAGGAATCGGACGCGGACGCTCTAACGCCCCAGTGGCTTGCTGCC
The DNA here is from genome assembly GCA_022573485.1 of Planctomycetota bacterium. Classification (GTDB taxonomy): domain Bacteria; phylum Planctomycetota; class Phycisphaerae; order UBA1845; family CAIVHJ01; genus JACZTW01. The sequence goes on along the minus strand of JACZTW010000089.1, from coordinate 1,246 downwards.
TCGAACGCAAATCTCATGGGCGGCGAGTCAAAGGAGCTTGTGCTGCCCGGCAGCGTTCCCGGAACATAGCGAATAAACGAGCCGGCCACAGCGGCATCAAGATCCAGTTCATCGAACACAAGTTCGGCGGTCTCACATAGCTTGGCCCAATCGAGCGTGCGACCAATCTCTGCCAACTGCGAGGGGTTCGTGAGGCGGGCCAGCGCTTCGGCATCTCGATCTGTGAACGCCTGACGAATACGCTCCTGCGTGTTCTCGATGCACCAGCGCCTGTGTGCCAATGACTCCTCTGCCGGTTCCACAGTAACGCTGAGCAACTGACACGCCGAGCCCTCTGCGCCGCAGTCGTACGCAAAGACAAGGCGCGCGTTCACGTTCGCAATCTCCCGGCCATTCTCGTCCATGAGCACGACCTCGGAAACCACGGCCGCCTCGCCGAGCACTGGATCAAATCGGCCCACGTCGATTGTCTTGAATTCCCCTTGGTAGGCCAAATAACCCAGAGTGGGTGTAGATCCGACAGCGGAGGACAAGTCGGCCAGTTTCGCGCCGGCTTGCGTAACCGATTGGGCGCTCGAAAACAGTGCGCGTAGTTGCTCTGTCAAGCCTCGGACGCCTTCATCCAATTGGGCACTCGCCAGCGTATCGACCAAAGTACTGATCGAGCGTACCAACGAAAGTTCATCCACCGCGAAGCTGAGGGTTGATTCTTCGTCAGCGTCAAGCTTGAAATCGAGCGCCATTTCCGCTTCGCCGAACGCGAGCGTGGCTTGGCCGTGCGAGCAGAGCACGTTACTGAACTCCGCCGATTCAATGGCTGGGGCAATGCCGGGCGCCACTTTCCGCAGATCATCAAGCACACGCACCAAACGCGGCGACGGTTGCTCAATGCCCAACAGCAGGGCCATCGCATGTGATTCGCCGATGGCGAACTGCCTGCCAAACGCTTCATTCAAGTCCGCCAACTGACTCTTGAGTGCCTCTTGGCCTCGGGAACGCTGAGCGACCACGTATAAGCCGACGCCGACAACCGCCAGAGCGAAAATCGAAACAGTCAGCGCCAACGCGTGTCGCCGAATCTTGGTCACGGTCTGTCGGGCCCGCTCGCGGCGCTCGCGTTGTCGGCTTTCGGTTTGCTCACGCTCGAAGCGAAGCTTGGCTTGGTCTTCGAGGTATTGCTTGCGCTGCTCTTGATCTTCAGCGACTGCCGGCACGGGGTCTTCCGCAGCGGGGGGCACAGACCCGC
>JACZTW010000088.1 GCA_022573485.1 Planctomycetota bacterium | reverse complement strand
GGCTTGAGAAACGGTTGTTCGATCTCAAGACAGCTCAGATTCTGCGCGTGCGCGGTGTCAATCACGAGTGAGCGGGAGTACGTCCCCTTGAAGGCCCTCATCCTCGTCGATTTGCAGAACGATTTCCTCCCGATGGGCGCTCTTCCCGTCCCTGATGGTGACCAAGTGATCCCGCTCGCCAATCAGATTCAGCAGCGCTTCGATCTGGTCGTCGCTACGCAAGATTGGCATCCATCCAATCACGCCAGCTTCGCCGCGATTCATCCGGGCAAAATGCCCGGGGATGTGATTGATCTGGATGGCTTGCAACAAACATTGTGGCCTGTTCACTGTGTTCAAAACACTGTGGGGTCCGCCTTTGCACCGGGTCTCGATATCAGCCGCGTGCGCAAGATCTTCCGAAAAGGCACGGACCCGGGGATCGACAGCTACAGCGGTTTCTTCGACAACGGACACCACAAGTCCACTGGGCTGGATTTCTACCTCAAGCAAGCCGGCGTAACGAAAACTTTTGTCCTTGGCCTGGCCACTGACTACTGTGTCAAATTCACAGCCATGGACGCACTGGAGCTGGGATTCGCCACGTATGTGCTCGTCGATGCCTGTCGCGGCGTTGACTTACAAACCGGCGATGTGGCGGCCGCGCTGCACGACATGGCAACCGCTGGCGTTCAAATCATCACGGGCGACGCATCTTGGAAAGTTTAGGAGTTTCAGAGTTTAGGAGTTGTGAACTTAGGATTTTGAGAACTCATGGATCTGGGAACTGTTGAGGCTGTCAATTCCGCAACTCCCGAACTCCTGGACTCCTAAACTTCCAAAGCATGGCGTACAACAGCAAGCCCTGGCCGAGGATCGCCGATACCGTCATAACGACGATCACAGCCGGATCGCGATAAGCCCCGAGGTGCATCAGCGAGGAAAACCGAACAGCCAAGGTCACGTAATCCGCAGGAGCGATCGACACCGTACACGCGATCTCGCCATAGGAATAGGCCAAGACGATGAACCACGTTAAGGCCGCATGGTTGATCGACAGGGGCCAATAGATGAACCGCTGCACTTCCCACGAACTGCAACCCTCGGTTCTCGCAGAATCCTCGAGTTCAAGGGGCACACGCTCAACGGCGGGCACAAGAAGCAAAACTGCCAATGGAAGGAAACGCACGAGGTACCCGATGATCAAGACAACTGGCGAGTCGTAGATAGCCCCGAGCGCGCCCGGCCGGTTCAGTAGTTGGATCAGAGCGACGCCACACGCCGGTGCCGGGACGCACCATGCCAAGACCACGATCGCAGCCACGATCCAGCGGATGCATTTGAACCCACTTGTGGGCTTGAACCCACTCGTGGGCCGGGCCTGCACAACCAACCACGCGATTCCCAGACCAAGAGCAGCACACACCGACGCGGCGGCAGGGCAGGTCCACAGAGATGTGAGCAGTTCGGGCATCGTCGCCAGAGCGCTGATTGCAAACCCACTTGTGGGTTCAATCCCACTTGTGGGCTCAATCCCACTGGTGGGTTCGAGTGGTCCATCGGCTCTGATCTGATTCACCGTCGAAGCAAGGGGAATCGCGGCAAACAGGAGAATGGCCCCCACCACGACTAAGCTCACAACTCCGCGCCACACGCCCAGCTTGAATGGGCGCGCGCTCGTGCAATCTCTGGCGCGCAGCGCATGCCGATCAGGACGAAACCGGAAGGCCAGTGCATACAAAGCGGTAAAGACAAGCAAAGGCGGAATGCTGAGCAGCAATGGCATCGCCGCAGCGCCTTGCAGCGCATATTGAGTGTAGATTTCCTCGGCGAAAGTGCGAACCTGCAGCATGTCGGTGATGTAATAATCCGTTGCGGATATGAAGACCACGAGCAGCGCGGCGACGCAAAGATTCCATCGAATCAACGGGAGCGATACGAACCACAGGACGCCCACCGCCCTGCATTCGAGCAGCGCCTGATCCTCACACGCCGAGTCCACTCGGTTCAACCCGACACCGAGAATCAAAGCAGCCAGCGGCGTCAGCATCAGCCCGTACAGCAAGCCAGCCACAACCGCAGACTCGCGATAACTGGAGAATCCCACCGACCACAACAGCGCCGAGCCGGTGGCATACGTCGGCAAGCACAGAAGCAGGAGCAACAAGGCTTTGCCCAAGGCTTTGCCGACCATATTCGTGCGGAAAAGCGACACCGCCAGAACCAAGCCAACACTCAGAGCGAGCAGGACGGCAATTCCGGAGACCACTGCGGTGTTGCCCAGCAGGATCGGCCACCGGGTGGTCACGGCCCGGAGTGTATCACTGTCAATCACGGAACCCAGGAATTGAATCAGCAGTTGCAGTGGAACAGCAGCCATCAAGAGGACAGCCGCGAAATGTGCCCCAGTGAATGTGAAGTTCGCCAATCGACTCATCGGGGTCAAGTTTCACCCAGCCTTCAGCCCTCAGCCCTTTTCCCTCTTCCCGCTTCCCTCAGTCCTCAGTCCTCAGTCAAAGGTTGCATGTACGACGGCAGGTAGCGGTAGTAGACTTCCAGCATGAGGGTGCAAAGCGCAGTTTGATACACGCGGCCGCCGAGCTTGGACCAGCGATCCGTCGAATCCCAACTGCCGGCCGACTTCCCGGATTGATGCTGGTGACGGAGCAACTCTTTCGTCAGTGCCCCGTTCCAGTCCCGCCATTCTTCGCCCTGGTGCTGAAATAGTGCCAATGTGCTATAATACCACAGATAGGTGTTGGGATCGTCCTCCCAATCAGGCAACTGCCGGGCAACGAATCTGGCAGAAGTCCGCATACGCAGTTCGTCCGGAGTGCGGCCGAGTAGTTGCTGGACGAACATCGCCTCGGCCGTCATCGAGCGAGTATACTTCCGACCGGGTTGATACGCGTACAATCCTTCGGAAGTCCCCTGGCTGACGCGATCAAGCCACCTGCGGGCGACGTCGAACGCACCTTCCTGCACCTCTGCTCCGGCAGCGCGAGCGCTCTTCAAAGCCATCACTTGCCAACCGAGCACGGATGTGTCGCCGGCCTGCCCGGGATCATATCGCCAGCCACCCTCGCTTCGGTTGCGAGCGCGATAAATGAAGTCAACGGCGGCCTGGACTCGTGGAGCCAGCGTAGGATCCGCAGTCATGCCGTAGGCTTCCGAGAGGGCAATCGTGGCGATCCCGTGGCTGTACATCGTCTCGCCGCCTCTCAGGTCGCCACTCGATTCCTGCTGTGCGATCAGCCAATCCAGACCTCGCCGAACGGTGTCCTGAAATTCTCCTTCTTGGACGTGTGTGTGATCGACTGCCAGGAAACATAACAAAGACAAACCGGTCAACGCGACATCCGCCTTGATCTTTGTCTTGCCTCGGCACGCACCGCAGTTCTCGTCGAACCTGCGCGCATCCCAGCGACCATCGGCACTCTGATGAGCCGAAAGCCACTTCAGCGCCAGCGCAACGGCACGCTCCGTCTCGTCGCTGCCACCCAGCCGCTCGACCAGTTCCTTTCTTTCTTCCTCGCTTCGCTGCGCGTAAGGATTCGGCGGCGTTGTGGTTTCCGTAGGCAAGGCCAGTAGTGAGTCCGGCAATGCGGGGATTGAAACACTCCGCACGTTGAGACTCGCATCGCTGGCCAGCGCTTGCAGATTCGCGGGCTCCGCGATCGTGCTAATCACAACCGCGAGACTTGTCTCACGCAAATCCAACATATCGTCCCGAGTCGGCATTAGCGCCACTACAGTTGGCTCACCGGTGATTGGCGTTGCCGTGACATTATGATGCCGCTCCGCAGCGTGATCTTCTTCGGCGAGCGCACTTGTGTCGAAGGTGATCTCTTGCTGCCCTTCACTTGGCGGTTCTTTCTGACCGGGAATCGCGATATTGCCGACGCGGAACTCAGGTATGTCAACCGCTATGATATTCACACCCGGCAAGTCTGCAACGATGCTGTCGGATGGATACTCGACATCCAGCGGCTCGAACTGAGAAATAGAGTCTGAAGCCGTCTGCAACGGCGTGAACTCTTCGGGTGCAAGCCGCACAGAGTCAGCTTCGACGGCCTCCAGCAGACCGGAAGCCACCGCCTGCGGCGCTGTCGCGATCAATAGCGGTTCAACCTGCGCTGTCGGCTCAGCAGCTTCAGCAGACACCACCTTTGCCCGCGGTAGCGAAACCGGCGTGAGTTCGAGTGGTGCATACAACTCAATTGCTCCAACATCAACGCTCGGCGTTTCAAGTGCAATTGAGACGCGCGCCAACTCCGGTTTATGAGGACTTCTGTGCAAGCTCATTTGTTTCTCGGCAACGTCAACACCCGCAACGGATGATGGACTGATTTCAACGATTGTTGGCTGGAATTGGGAATCCACTTGCTCATGCGAACGAACACTGGCTCGAGATAGAACTGCCGGCTCCGCGTGGGCCACGATTTCGGCTTCCTGCCTATTCGCCGGCTTATTGGCGCTCGGCGTGGCAACACGCACGTCGACCGGCTGAACTTGCTCGGCAAGTGACACGGCCGGCTCATGAAACAAGAACTCCGTGGGCATCGGTTGAGGCGCCTCTTTGACCTGGCGTTCGAATTCAAGGCGCTCGACGAATTCGAGGCGACTCACCGAGATGTCCAGCGCAACTTGCGTGTTCTCAGCTTTGACCAGAGCTTCCTGCGACAGTCGCTCAACCTCTCTCTGCGAAGGCGAAGGCATTTCAAAATCGGCCAACCGTCCCCGAATCTGAATCGCGATTTCGTTACTGCCCGCAGGCGAAGCCAGTACAACCCGTGTGCCCCCGTTGCGGCGCATCGCCTGTGCGATGGCCGCCGAGACGTTCCAGAAGCTCATCAGAACAACGAGCAACATGTGCAGAAGCATTGACACGAGCAGGCAGCGGACCAGCAGGCTCAGTTTGCGGTACGCCTCGCCGCGCAGCAGATAGAACAGAAGCAGCATCAATAGCAGCGACAACAGCAGCCACAGGACGTTCGGGAAGATCTCTTCCCAAAAGGCCGCCCAGTTCATCGACGCGGTTCGCGCTTCATGATCTGTGAACACTTCACGCGATGAAGTGTAGTAGAGGTTGTAGTCATTGGGTTTTTGTGGATCGCCGCGCTCCGGCGAGCGGTCCGAACTAAAATAAAGCGCGTAACCACCCATCGCCAGCCCCGGGTCAAGTTCGTTGGCCGGCGTGTTGACGGCTGAACCGAGATTAGTCGGCTCCTGAAGCACACCACGGCGAATCCATGCACGGTAGAGATCAAACCCGCCCGCCCCACGGGGTCGATCCGAGCTGAAGTACAAGAAATCGCCGAACGGACTGATCGCCGCAGCACCTTCGTTCTGCGGCGTGTTGAGCACATCGACCGCCGCAGCATTGCTCCAGCCACGTTCGCTCAGTGCAGTGGAATACAAATCGTAGTCGCGATGGTAAAGGTCTTCGCGCAGCGTCGCGATCCAGGCATTCGGATCGGAACCGACCTCGTCATCGGCGCTCGGGCGATTGCTGGAGTAGTACAGCGTCTTGCCGTCCGGCGTGATCGCCGGCCCATAGTCGTTATACTTTGAGTTCACCGATGGACTGAGGTTGACCGGAGTTTGCCAACCGTCTTCATTCCTTTCAGCCATCCACAGGTCGTAACCGCCGCTGCCGCCCGGACGGTCGCTGTAGAAGTAGATTTTCTTTCCATCCGCGCTCGGCTCCGGGCCGAGATCGTCGAATTCACTGTTGATCATCTCCAGCGGAGTCGCCTGACTCCAACCATCAATTGACCGCGCGCAGCAAAAGATATCCGCATTCTCGCCCGCCTTGCCCCTCACCAGGTAGAGTAATTGTCCATCGGCGCTCGGGCGGGGCTCGTAGTCGTCTTCGAGCGTGTTGATCAGTTCGGCGAGCCTCTGCGGCGGTTGCCAGAGAATGTCGCGCACAACAGCCGTTTCGGCAGGTTGATTGATTGTGTCGGCGTCGCTGTAGAACGCTTGCCGTGCAAACCACAGTTGCCAGCCGCTGACCGCCATGGCCCCGAACAGCACGAGGCCGGCTACCCACAGGGGCCAGTATCGTCTGCGTTTGGTGTCAGGCGGAGTTGAGTTGCGAACTTCGAATTGGGCCATGTGCTGCGTCAATCATTGAGAACCGTATCGAGATAGGGCTCTTGAATCCCGCCGGTCTTGCAGATGTCCAGCACGCGAACGACCGCCTCATAAGCCACGCTGCGATCACCACGAATCGTCACTTTTTGATCCGGGTTGCCCGCCAGGGCGTCAACGACCATGCCGTGCAAGTCCTCGGGGCTGATCTCACGCCCGGACACAATGATTCGGCCCTGCCCATCAACGTTGATGACCAATTCACGCAGAGCCAAACTGATCGGGCCGGCTGATTGTGCCACCGGCAGTGCGATCTGCATTTCGCGCTCTTCCTGATGGAAGCTCGTCGCGACCAGAAAGAAAATCAGCAGGAGGAATACCATGTCGATCATGGGCGTCATCTCTATCGACAGTTGGGACTCAGCTTCATGTGGTTTGAGCAACATTGCGGCGAATCCTCAGGAGGCGGCAGCAGCCACCTCAACGGCGGGCTCGGACGCGTCGGCGATCTCGAGTCTTCGGGAGTCCTGATTGGAGGTCGCAGGCTCGGGAGCATGATCTTCTATGAACTCCACTGTCAATTGATCCATATCAAACACGAGCCGATCGATCTTGGCGGAGATCCAGTGGTAGCACACCAACACGGGAATCGCCAAGATCAAACCGGCGGCGGTGGTGATCATGGCTTCGTAAATACCTTTGGCCATCAGTGCGGTCTTGCCCATCGCTTCGGGAGAGATGGCCACGGTCTGGAAGGCGCGGATCATACCGAAGATAGTGCCCAACAGGCCCATGAGCGGCGCAATAGCGGCCACGACCGAGAGCAAACGCAGATACTTCCGAAGTCGAACCATTTCGCGCTCGCCGGCGTCCTGAATGTGCTTCTCGACGACTTCAATAGGCTTAGCCAGCTTCCGGATGCCTGCCGCGAGTATGTTGGCGATGGGACTGCCGTTTCGTCGGCAGAAATCGACGGCGCGGGCATGATCCTCGGTTCCATTCTTCATTTCCGCTTTAAGGCCATCCATAAAGCCCGGCGGTATGACCCGGCTGCGGCGTAGTGACATTATCCGCTCAACGATCACGGCCAATGCGACAAGCGAGCAGATCGCCAGCGGGATCATCATCGGCCCACCCTTGAGGATGAAATCCCACACCGACTGAACTTCAACCGAGTCACGCGTGGGGACGACCTCCGCGCCAGCACCCTGTCCCAACATGCCCGCCAATACCGTGTTTACGAGAGATTTCACCAGTTCACTCCCCTGTCCACATTGTTACTCGTCCTCATCGTGATTCTTGAGTCGCTTCAATCAACCGCCTCTTGGAACCGGAGCGGGGCGCTTAGCCAGACTCTCCTCCGCCATCTGAGCCCAGCGCGTTTGCTTGTACTTGCCCGCAACCTGCTTGAACTGCTCGCGAGCCTGTGCATCCTGGCCGAGATGCTGCATACAGCGCCCCGCTTCGTAAAGCGCCGCGGCGCTCCACTCCGGGTACGCATAGAGAATGTCCACTTTGATCAACTCGCGGGCCGCCGGCTCGAACTTCTTTTGAGCGTAGAGGCACTCGCCGATCTGGAACTGCGCGCGGGCCGCCGTTTCGCCCTGATGTCGCTCGACGACCTCTCGATACGCCTCGATTGCCTCGTCGTAGCGTTCCTGGTTCTCGCGAGCCCAGCCCACGCCGAACTGCGCCTGGTACCACAAATCGCCGTCGGCGAAACGAGCCAAGTGTTGCGCGAAAACCTCTTCACTCTTCTTCCACTTCTGGAGTACAGCGAGACATTCACCCAAACGCAGCAGGCTGGGAGCGGCGGTTTCGTGAGAAGGAAACTGTTCGACCACGCGCGCCAGATGCTTGACCGCACTGCGGTGATTGGCTGACTTGAAGTAGGCCTCGCCGCAGAAAAAGCTCGCGGAAGCGACCACGGCGCTGTCGCTGAACTGTTCGACGAAGGCCTCGAATCTCGTAGCCGCCTGACCGTACCGGCCCATCTTGAAGAGATAGACGCCGAGGCGGTAGGTTCCCTGCTCCGCGACGGCCGACGGGACCATCGAGTCGCTTGCGTCAATTCGTTTCTTGAGTTGCGTGAGCAACGTCACTGCCTCCGACCATTGCTCCACACTTGCTTCGAGTTCCGCAAGTTCCAGGAGCGAATGAGCTTCCAGCTCGCCACCGGTCTTCAACTCGATGAGGCGTCGATAGGCAAACTGCGCCTGCTCCTCGTGGCCTAGCTTGCGCGAAGCCCATGCTTTCTCATAAAGAACTGTTGCAAGAAGCGCGACATCTATTTTCTTGGAATCGCGCCTCTCAAAAGCCGTGATCTGCTCAAGCGCGTCGGCGAAATGCTCCTGGCGGGCCAGAGCGACGATCAATTGACTTTGCGCCCGAACGGCATGATTGTGCGCAGGGTATCGCTTCAGAAAATCCGAAAACTTTGATCCCGCCGCATCGAATTGCCTTGCGGCCATCAGAACCTGCGCCTGTTGGAACAGCGCGCCTGCGCTGACGGCCTCCGCACCCGAGTAACTTTGAACGTCAGCGAAGTACTGCGCAGCGCGATCATACCGGCGATCCTTCAGTGCGATCGAGCCGAGATGGTTCGCTGCATGAACGGCGAAACGCGAATCTGGCCCCTCCGCCAGCACTTGCTCAAAGTCGGCGGTCGCCTTCGCCGAATCCTTAAGGGCCAAGTAAGCCTGACCGCGCTCGAACACGGCCTGCAGCCAATGCGGGCTCAAACGATGCTCCACGATCAGGAGGTTGAATTGGGGCAGCGATTCCTTGTGGTGCCCTTGCCTGATCCGCGCCAGCCCTAGCTTCAGCAGTGCCGCATCTGCCGAAGCAATCGAATCTGCGTCCCCGACGCTGGCGTCCCCACTCAGATACTGATCCAGATAGTGCTCGGCTTGCTCCCACTCGCCGCGTTTGTAATATACGTCCCCCAAGGCCAACAGTCCCGCATGAAAAGCCCTCGCCGCATCGCTCCCATACTTGATTCCGGCGAGCGTCGCCTGTGCATCGTCGTACCGCCCCAAATGGTATGACGCCATGCCCAGACGGAAACGCGCCTTCAAAGCCTGCGCGTCGTTCGGATAGCGGCTGAGATGCCGCCCAAAAGCATCGGCCGCCTCCTCATAGCGTCCTATCAGATAGTCATTCTCACCGATGAGGAACGCGATTCCGGCGGAATGTTGCTGCTGCGGATGCTGTTTCAGGAACGCGCGGCAGTGCGTCTGGCTGCGGTCGTATTGTGCCCGTTGGTGCTCCGTCGCCGCAAGCAAGTAGAGCGCTTCGACGGCCAACTCATGCTCTGGGTGAAGGCGACTGAATTGCTCGAGCGCTGCGACCGCCCCCTGCGCATCGTCCGAACGCAACAGCGCAATAGCCAAGTCATAACGCATCTCAGGAGCGAGTTCGCTCTTCGGGTAACGCTGAATCGCCGATTTCAACTTGCCCGCCGCTCGACCGAACTTCTCTCGCTTGAACTCGCACTTGGCCGACCAGTAGGCGGCGTCATCTGCGTGCTGCACATCATCTGAGGCCACGCTCGCGAGAGCGCTGAGCGCCTCTTTGTACTCACCCAGCGCATAACGACACTGGCCGAGGCGCAGCCACGCCGAGGACACCAGCGTCGGGGACACCAGCGTCGGGGACGCCAGCGTCGGGGACGCCGGCGTCGACTCACCGAACTTCTCAAGCAACCGCTGGAACAAGGCAGCGGCGCGTTTCGTCTTACCCGCCTGCTGCATGACCACCGCCAGGCCGTGCAGCGCCTCCGGCAGGTACCGCTCGTCACCCAGCTTCAAGACAGCTTCATAGAACGACTTTGCGCGCTCCGGCTGCCGATTGCGGTGGTGGCACTGCGCCACCAGCAGCGTCGCCTGACCTGCAAACACCCCAGCGGGGAAACGATTCAACATGGAGCCGAACCGCTCCGCCGCCTTCCCATGATCCCCAAGGCCCATTCTTGCCAGACCGGCGAAGAACTCAGCACGCTCGCGAAGCGGGCTCGCCGGCCAATTCTTCGCAAACAAGTCAAAAGACGGCTGGACACCCTCCAGTCGTCCCGCCCGATACAGCGACTCAATGGCGAGTGCCGCAGCATCATCCGCCGTATCGTGACCCGCGTAATCCTGAACAACACGCCCAAAGCTCACCGCGGCCTCTGCATACTCTTGTCGAGCTAAGTGACACTGCCCCAAAAGCGTCGCCACTTCAGCCGCGAAGTCGAAGTCCTTCAGCTTCGAGACTTTGCCGAGCTCCTTCGCGGCCTCGTCGTACTGCCCCAGGTGATAAAGGCAGACGCCCAAACCATACCGCGCCGTTGGCGCCTTCTCGTGATTACCGTGCGTGGCGAGGAACTTGCCGTATTCGGCCGCCGCCATTTTGTGCATGCCCCGCTTCAGCAGTCCGTTGCCACTGTGATACTCGCGCAGAACGGCATCGCCGCCATCGTCCGCATTCGCCGCAGCCAACCAGACCAAACAACTCGACAATCCGGCCAGCGCCAGCAGGCACTTCCGCGGTCCGCGATGGATCAACTGGATGAAGGGCATCAGACAAACACCTCGAATTCCCGAGAACTCAACACGTCTTTTCACCAATCTCTTCACGCACGTTCCCCGTGCGGCGACAGGCTCGCCGCGTTCGATTCGGCCACCGACAATTCGCGGTGAAGCCAGCATCAGGCAATCTCATCAGGAATCGGACAAAATCAGTAACGCGCCGCAGCGGGGCGGCTCCGCCCGCACTAGCGCTTCGGCTCGACATCCACAGGCTCCGGGGCGATTTCCGCAGCCGGAAGTAGTGGTACAACATCAGCCGGCTCCGGACCGATCTCCAGCAATGCCGGTGTCGGCGCGACTTCTGGCAGTGCCGGCAACGGCGCGATGCCGAGAGCCGGCGGGACCGGATCCGCGACACCCGCCAACTCGCCCTGCACGACGGCCTCCGGCGCCCACCACGCTTGCTCGGCGGCGCGCTTGGCCTGATCCTGAAGGACATCCAGGAAGTCTCTGAGTTCAGAAACGCGCTCCTGCAACTCCTCCGCCTTAACTTCAAGCTCCTCGGCTTCCCTTCCAGAGACCTCGGCCTCATTCTGGAGCGTCTGTGCTTCCTGCATCAGCCCGCTTGCTTGTTCAAGCGCTCTGGTCTTCAAACGATCCTGGAGGATTTCGGCGGCGGATTGCAGCTCTTCTGCGCGCATTTGAAGTTCCTCAGCCCGCTGTTCAAACTGCTCGCTGCGCTGCTCCAACATACGCGCCCGCACTTCCATGGCCCGCGACTCGCTCTCCATTTGAACCCGTTGGACCAACGCGTCGGTCGCCAGATTCTGCCTCAGAATCGCTTCTCGGGCATCAGCGCCCTCGGGCGGATCGATCATATCGACGAATGCTTTGAAGATTCTCTGCTGCGACGCCGTGCCCTGCACGTCGATGCGGTCATCATGCGGCCTGACGAAAATGGGCACGTCTGAACGCACCATCAGCTCGGTCAGCTCTTTCAGTTTGCCTTCCGAAAGACGGTACGTGCGCCACATGTTCTCGCCGCCGTCTCCGCGGGGTGCGAAGAAAGCCTCTGGGGCCTGAGGTGCCGCTGGCGCAGGCCAGACCTGCGGCACGTATCGAAACTGCCTTTCCACCTGCCGTTCCAACTGCCGCTCCATTCGCTCCGTAAAGCGCTCCAGCCGCTCTTCAAGTCGGCGCATGCGCTCCTCAAACCGCTCAACGTGGGACTCATCAGCGTCACCCGAAAGCAGCGTGTAATATCGAGCCAACGCGGTTGCGTTCAACCACGCACGCGGGGCGGCGTCCGCCCGGGATCTGGCCCTGACGGTCTTCTTAGCTCTCTTGGCGCTTCTGGCCTTCGGTGCTTTAGCTGACTTCGGCGCTTTCTTGGTCTTCGGTGCTTTCTTGCCAGACATATGCTGCTCAAATGTACTCACGCCGGCGCCCCCATCGTCGCTGATATTGCGTGGTGCGGGGCCGGGGACTCGAAATCCTGAATTCCCCTTGGCCTTCTTCGCCGCCGGCGGGCACGCCCAGGCGGCACCGCTCATCCAAGCTGTTGTCACCAACGCGCAAGCCAGCACCATGCCAATGACAGAAAGCCTGGGTCTCGATGTTGCGGTCATCACCATTTTGATTCTCCTCGCAAGTTTTCGGGTTGTTTGTGTCGTAGCCCCCATACTCATGGC
>JACZTW010000087.1 GCA_022573485.1 Planctomycetota bacterium | reverse complement strand
ATTCCGCAGCCATAAGAATATCTACGTGCAATTGATTGATGACCTGTCCGGCACGACGATTTGTGAAGCAAATACGCGCAACGTGGCCTTGCAAAAGTCAATTAGTTATGGTGGCAACCAGGACGCAGCCAGACTCATCGGACAGGAAATCGCCCAGCGTGCGAAAGCAAAAGGCGTGTCGCGGGTGCTGTTCGATCGCAACGGTTACCGCTTTCACGGCCGGTTAAAAGCGCTGGCCGACGCGTTCCAAAAGGAAGGCATCAAGTTCTAGTATAGGTGCATTGCAGCATGGCTTTTCAAAAGAGACAGAACGCCGAGTCTTCCCCGGGAGGCTTTGAAGATGAAGTGGTGCGGATTTACCGCTGTACCACGGTCGTCAAGGGAGGCCAGCGTTTCAGCTTCGCGGCACTGGTGGTCGTCGGCGACCGTCGCGGCCAGGTCGGCATCGGATATGGCAAAGCCAACCAGGTTCCATCGGCTGTGGAAAAAGCCATCAAGGCGGCGCACAAGAACATCATCACCGTGAAGCTCGAAGGCCGCACATTGCCCCACGAGGTTGTGGGACGGTACGGGGCGAGTCGAGTGGTCATGGTCCCGGCGAGTCCGGGAACCGGTGTCATTGCAGGAGCGAGCGTGCGGGCTGTGTTGGAGTTGGCCGGTGTTCATGACGTGCTGACCAAGAGCTATGGCTCGAACAGCCCCAAGAATGTGGTACGTGCGACGTTCGAGGCGCTGCGATCTTTGATCAACGCAGGGGATATCACTCGCCTGCGCGGCGTGAGTGTCGTCTCTTAGACGGGTTTGAGAAAATGGAACTGGCGGATATTACAAGTAAAGCAGGTGCCCACGAAAAGCGCAAGCGTGTCGGGCGTGGCCGCGGCTCGGGCCACGGCAAGACGTGCGGCCGAGGCCACAAGGGCTCGGGTCAGCGTGCGGGGGGTTCGATTCGGCGTCTCACCGAAGGTGGTCAGATGCCGCTGTTTCGTCGAATCCCCAAGCGAGGCTTCTCCAACGCTCCGTTCAAAACCGAGTATGACATTGTGAATGTGTGTGACCTCGACGAGTTGTTCAGCAACGGCGACGAAGTCACGAAGCAGACGTTGGTCAAAGTGGGGTTGCTGCGGAACGATCGAGTTTTGGTGAAGATTCTGGGCGACGGCGACCTTGCCAAGAAGTTGACGGTGCTGGCGGACCGGTTCAGCAAGTCGGCCAGAGAGAAGATCACGGCGGCGGGCGGCACGGTCAGCGAGATTGGGAACTCCAAGTAGAGCGATTCAATGTTTAGTACGTTCCTGAATATCTTCAAGGTCGCCGAACTGCGGAAGAAGATCCTGTTCACGATCGGGATGCTGGTCATTTACCGCCTCGGCTTCGGCATCCCGCTGCCGGGGATCTGGCAGGAGCAAATGAGCAAGGCGTCGCCGGGTTCCGGCGGCGGTGCGATGGGCGATGCGTTCGAGTATTTTGCGATCTTCACGGGCGGCAATCTGCAGCAAAGCACGATCTTCGGCCTCGGCATCATGCCCTACATTTCGGCGTCCATCATTTTTCAGTTGCTCGCGACGGTGGTACCGGCGCTTGAGAAACTGCGTCGCGAAGGCGCGACCGGACAAAAGAAGATCCAGGAATACACGCGCTATACGACTGTGCTGATTTGCTTCGTTCAAGCCGTGATTTGGCTCAAATACATTCATGCGCAGGGCTTCGTCTACCCCGATTATGCCAACACGTACACTTTTTGGATTATGGGCGTGTCCGCACTGGTCTGCGGCACGGTTTTTCTGATGTGGCTTGGCGAGCAAATCGACGAATACGGTTTGGGCAGCGGGATCAGCCTGATCATTATGGCCGGCATCATTGCCCGTATGCCGATGGCCATGATCACCGTCGGTCAGAATGCCTCGTTGAGCATGGGCGGAGACGGCGGGGCCAGCACTTATGGCCCCGGCAAGCTGCTCTTTCTGATCGTCGCGTTTGTCGGCGTGGTGGCCGGCGCGATTCTGATCACTCAAGCGCAGCGCCGAATTCCAATCCAACAGGCCAAGCAAATGCGAGGGCGCCGCGTCTACGGTGGCCAGCGACAGTACCTTCCCCTGCGCGTTAATCACGGCGGGGTGATGCCGATCATCTTTGCGAGCTCCCTTTTGATCTTCCCCAGCATCATTTTCGGCTGGTGTGAACAGGCTTGGCCCTCGGTTTCCTTCTTCGCGGCCGCTACTGAGGCATTCCGGTATGGGGGTGGGTACATTTATATTGTGACGTATATCCTGCTGGTCTATGTGTTTGCCTACTTTTGGACCACGGTGCAGTTTCAGCCGAAGGAAATGGCCACTCAGTTGCGCGACCACGGCAGCTTCATTCCCGGTTTGCGTCCTGGCAAGCGGACGGCGGACTACCTCGAGAAAGTGATGACGCGGATCACCTATGTGGGCGCGGGCTTCCTGGCTCTGATCGCCGTGATTCCCTCGGTCTTTGCGGACTGGCTGGAAGTTGACTTCATGGTGACTCAATACCTGGGCGGCACCGGCCTGCTCATTGTGGTCAGCGTGGCCCTGGACATGATCCAGCGCATCGAAGCCAATTTGATCATGCGAAATTACGAGGGCTTTCTTGGTGGCGCAGGAACGATTAAGGGAGCGCGCGGGTAGGCGCGTGATCGGCGCCTCGCAATCGTCGGAACGGTAGACCTCGGATGCTGGTGAAACGCGGGATCATTCTCAAGAGCGCTCGCGAGATTGAATTGATGCGGGAAGCCGGTCGCGTGGTTCGCCGTGTTCTCTCGCGCTGTGAAGAGATGGCTTTGCCCGGCGTGTCGAGTGCGGAGCTCAATGCCGAAGCCGAACGCATCATTGCGGAGGCCGGCGGCGAAGCGCTGTTCAAGGGTGTTCGGGCGCCGAAGGCGCGATTTCCTTTTCCGGCGGCGCTGTGTACCAGCACCAACGAGGAGGTCGTGCATGGGATTCCGAACGGACGCCCGCTGCAGGCCGGAGACATCATCAGCGTGGACTGTGGCGTGCGGCTAAAAGGGTATTGTGGAGATGCGGCGGTCACGATTGCCATCGGTGAAGTGGCCCCCGAGGTTCAGAAGTTGCTCGACGTGACGCGTTCCATGTTGGAGATTGCAGTGGTTCATATGAAACCGGGTCGGCGCTGGAGCGAAGTCGCCAAGCGGATGCAGAAGCGCGCGGAGGAGAGCGGCTTCTCCGTCGTGCGAGAGTTCGTCGGGCATGGCATCGGACAGCAAATGCACGAGGATCCGAAGGTGCCCAACTACTACGACCGCCAGCAGGCCAGGCAGGATTTTGAGCTTCGCCCGGGGATGCTGCTCGCCGTGGAACCGATGGTCAACATCGGCACGGCGGATGTGGAGTACAAAGACGACGATTGCTGGACGGTTGTGACTCGCGATGGCAGATGGGCCGCTCACTTCGAGCATACCATTGCAGTCACCGACAACGGCAGCGACGTGTTGACCGACGGTCGATAGGAAGGAGGTGCGGCGATGAAAGTCCGAAGCAGCGTCAAGCGGATTTGCGGGAACTGCAAAATCATCAAGCGGAAAGGCGTGATTCGCGTGATTTGTACGAATCCTCGCCACAAGCAACGACAAGGCTGAGCAGAAAGGACGGATGATGCCTCGAATCGCTGGTGTTGATGTGCCCAACAACAAGCCCATCGGGATCGCCATGCGCTATATCTATGGCGTGGGACCCTACGTGAGCAAGATGATCCTGAAGGATGCCGGCATCGACGAGACGGTTCGCTCGAAAGACCTCACCGAGTCGGAGGTGACCGGGATTGCCAATATCATCACCCGCGACTACATCGTCGAAGGGCAACTCCGTCGTCAGGTTCAGCAGAACATTGCCCGATTGCGGGATATTGGATCCTACAGAGGATTGCGCCACCGCCGCGGTTTGCCCGTTCGCGGGCAAAGGACCCGAACCAACGCGCGTACGCGCAAAGGCCCCAAGAAGACGGTTGCGGGCAAGAAGGGCGTGAAGGAGTTGCATCGTGGCTAAGAAAGCCGGCAAGAAAACGGTGCGGCGGAATGTCGCGCGTGGCATTGCTCATATCAAGGCCACGTTCAACAACACGCTGATCACGATCACGGACGCCAACGGTGAGACATTGTGCTGGGCTTCTTCCGGGACAATGGGCTTTAAGGGTACTCGCAAGAGTACGCCCTTTGCAGCGCAGCGGGCTGCGGAAACTTGCGCCCACGCCGCCAAGAAGTTCGGCATCATGGAACTTGAAGTGAGAGTCAAAGGCCCGGGGTCGGGTCGGGAATCCGCTATCACGGCTCTGCAGTCTGCCGGGATCAGGATTCAGTCGATTGAGGATGTGACGCCGTTGCCGCACAACGGCTGTCGGCCGGCCAAGAGGCGGCGAGTGTAGAGAGTCATCTGCCAGAGGACGTTTCGCTTATGTCGAGATACATCGGACCAGTCTGTCGTTTGTGCCGCCGCGAAGGCATCAAGCTCATGCTCAAGGGGAGTCGTTGCTACTCTGCGAAATGCCCCATGGAGCGGCAAAGCAGGAATCGGCCGCCGGGTATGCACTTCTGGCGCCGCCGCAAGAGCACGAGCTATGGCATCCGCCTTCGCGAGAAGCAGAAGGTTAAACGATATTACGGCGTTTATGAGAGACAGTTTGTGCTCTATTTCGCACGAGCGGAGAAGGCCAAAGGGAATACAGGTGAGGTTCTGCTGAGCCTGCTCGAGCGCCGGCTGGACAACGTGATCCGGAAGCTGGGCTTTGCTGCTTCCCCCAAGGCGGCCCGCGAAGTCGTCGGGCACGGTCATATTCTGGTCAACAATCGGAAGATCGACCGACCCAGCTACCAAGTGCGGGTGGGTGACACGATCGGCGTCCGAAGCAAAGATGGGAGCCAGAAGCTGATCCGGCAGAATCTGGAGACGTGCGGCGGCCCGACCTCACAAGGCTGGCTGGAACTTGTGCCGGAACGGCTGGAGGCGACGGTTGCGGCGTTGCCGGGCAGGGATGATGTCCAAATCCCTGTTGAAGAGCAGTTGATTGTCGAGATGTGTAGTCGCTGAGTCCCGATCGGGGCGGCGATGACGCGGTTGATACAAAATACTCAGATGCGGTCTTCCGATGAGGAGATGAGAATATGCGGATTCGGTGGAGAGGTCTGGAACTGCCCACTCAAGTCATCTGCGATGAAGAATCAAGCACTGACTACTACGGGAAGTTCAGCATAGAACCGTTCGAGCGGGGCTTCGGCACGACCATTGGTAACAGTCTGCGCCGAATCCTGCTGTCCAGCCTTGAAGGGGCGGCCGTGACGCGCGTGAAGATTGAGCGCGCGGCGCACGAGTTCACTAGTTTGCCGGGTGTTCTCGAAGATGTGACAGACATCGTTCTGAACATCAAGGGATTGGCCATCCGCATGGATGCGGATGAGCCGCGCACCATTCGAGTCACAAGGACTGCCAAGGGCAATGTCACGGCTGCCGCGATCGAGACGGATCCGAAAATCGAAATCATCAACCACGACCACCATCTGGCCACGCTCACGGACAAAGTCGAGCTGTCGATTGAGATGGTCGTGGAGAAGGGCCGGGGTTGGCGGCCGGCCGAGGATAACCTGGGCACTGAAGCGGATGTGAATGTGTTCCCGATCGACTCGTCATTCTCGCCGGTCACCCGGGTTCGATACAAGGCTGTGGATACGCGTGTCGGGCAACGCACCAACTATGATTGTTTGATCATGGAGATTTGGACCAACGGCGCGATCAAGCCGGAAGATGCGCTCGTGGAAGCGGCTAAGATTCTCAGAAAGCATCTCAACCCCTTCGTTCTCTATCACGACGCGGGCACGGATGAAATCATCGAAGCCATGCCGGAAGAACCTTTCACTGAACCGGACATCGACGACGACCTCCGGGCTAAGTTGAACATGAGCTTGGCGGACCTGGACCTTTCCGTTCGCGCGGGCAACTGTCTGGAATCGGCACGGATCCTGACGGTTGGGGAACTGGCGCGATGCACGGAGAGCGATCTGCTGCGCGTGCGCAGCTTTGGCAAGACCTCTTTGCGTGAGGTCAAGCGCAAGTTAGGTGAAATTGGGCTGACGCTGGGGTTCGACGTCGAAGGAGGCTCAGTGCCACAGCCGGCGAGCCCCACTCCAGCAGTAATGACCGAATCGACGGCGCCGACGGCGAGTACGATTCTACCGCCGACCCCCATGCCCCCGAGTACGGCGCAGCACGATGCGGGGCAACTTCCGAATCCAATGGTTGATACGAATCCGTTCCGGGTAGGTCAGCAGTAGCTACATCACAGGTTGAATCATGAGACATCGCCTCGCATTTCGGAAACTCGGTAGAACCATGGAGCACCGCAAGGCGCTCCGGCGGAACCAGGCCCAGAGTCTGTTCGAGCATGGTCAAATCACCACGACCTTGCAGAAGGCAAAGGATCTGCGGCCTTTTGCCGAGCGCATGATCACGCTGGCGAAGAAGGCTCGTCAGGGGGACTTAGGTGCGCGGCGTCGGCTTCAGAGCTTGTTGACAGAGCGCTTCTTTATTGCCGTGGAGCATCAAGGCGAGTACGACAACATGTCCAATGCCGGGCGGCGGGCGGTCCGGAGATCGCGCAGTGGCCGTCACTACCGTACGGGTGAGGGCAAGGGTTCACTTCCGTTCACAGTGACGGCAATTAGTCACCGATTGATTAACGAAATCGCCGAGCGGTATGAAGATCGAGAGGGAGGCTACACACGCATCATCAGGCTCGCCAAGACGCGCTTGGGGGATCAAGGTGCTCAGGCGATCCTACAGCTTGTAGGCGAAGAAGAAGTGCCGAGCAACGTCCCCAAGCCTGGCAAGTCCGCGCGACGCCGGCGGATCGACGCTCGCTATGCCGCGGTGCTGAAAACCGGCAAGAAGGGCCAAGCCGCTGTCGAGCGCCCCAAGAGCGAAGCTTCAGAGGGGGCTTCAGAGCCCAAGGATAGCGAGCCTGCCGAGCAGGCGCCGGACACCGAGGCGAAAGGCGAGGCTTCGCCGGAGTAACGCGCCCAGCCTGCGGCGGTATCGCTTGATGTGCGGATGTGCTTCGCAGAGCGTGCCGAGGCTACTGGCCAGGGGATTCCGCACATGGCTGCCGAAGTTTCTGAGCCCGACTGCATCTTCTGCAAGATAGTCGCCGGCCAAATACCATCTATGAGTGTGCTGGAAACGAAGAGCGTTTTGGCGTTTATGGACATCGGCCCGCTGGCGGAGGCCCACTTGTTGGTGATTCCGAAACGCCACTACGCCCGCCTGGACGAGATGCCCGAACAGGAAGTACGGGAACTCACGACACTGCTGCCGAGACTGGCCCGAGTGGTCGTCAAAGTGACCGAGGCTGAGGGCTACAACATTCTGCAGAACAACGGGCAAGTGGCCGGCCAGGCTGTGGAACATGTCCATTTCCACATTATTCCGCGTAAGGAAGGTGACGGATTGGGTTACCGCTGGCCCGCCAAGGAGTACGAACCCGGGCGTGCCGACGAGATCCACGGGAGACTGCTGCAAGCCTTGAAGGCAAGAAACTGATCACCGGTAGTCGTTGAACCCCATCTAAATGGATGTTGTCCTTCTTGATGCTCTTCGCATTCGACGTGTTTGCGAGAGACGCAAGTGCGGTATAATCCTTCGGCATGTTTTCATCGATCACGAACAAGCGGCGATTGCAGTTCAACAGATCAGAAGCCGGCGGTGCGCTCGGCGATCTGGGCACATTCATTCCCCTGCTGGTAGGCATGGTCAACAAGTGCGGCCTGCAACTTGGACCGGCGCTGCTTTTTGCCGGGCTGATGAACGTCGTCACCGGGCTGGCTTTCGGGATACCCATGCCGGTTCAGCCGATGAAGGCGATCGCCACTGTCGCGATTTCTGAAGGTCTGAACGAGGCGCAGATTCTCACTGCGGGTATGGTGACCGGCTTCGTGATTCTGATCCTTGGTGTGACGCGGCTGATTGAATGGTTGAATCGCGTCATGCCCAGGAGTGTCGTTCGCGGTCTGCAACTGGCATTGGGGCTCAAGCTGCTCACCAAAGGGTTTGATGAGATCGCGGGCACCGGGAGACTCTTCGCCTGGGACAGTATGGCCACCGCTACCGTTTGCGTTGTGGTCGTATTGGCGCTGTACTTCTCCAGCCGTGTGCCCGGGGCGCTGGTGGTCTTCGGGATCGGACTGATCGCTTTGTTTGCAGCGAACCCGAATCTGCTCGGCGAAATCAGGTTCGGCCTCGATTGGGCCTGGCCCAACTTCGGCAATTGGGAGGATTGGAAGACGGGCATGCTCCGCGGAACCATCCCGCAAATTCCGCTCACGACGCTCAATTCCGTGATCGCAGTCTGCGCCCTCTCGATGGACCATTTCCCCGATCGGCCGGCGGGACCGCGCAAAGTGGCCATTTCCGTGGGTCTGATGAATCTATTGTGTTGTCCCTTCGGCGCGATGCCAATGTGCCATGGTGCGGGCGGACTGGCTGCTCAATACCGCTTCGGCGCCCGAACCGGCGGCAGCGTGGTGCTCCTCGGAGGGGCCAAGATCGCTCTGGCTTTGCTGTTCGGCGGTTCGCTGCTGGCGTGGCTGCAAGCGTACCCGCATTCGGTATTGGGCGTGTTGCTTCTTTTTAGCGGGCTGGAACTGGCAGTGGTGTGCAGAGACCAGACAGCCAAGACCGATTTCTTCGTCATGATTCTCACGGCGGGAGCATGTCTGGCCGTGAACACTGCGCTCGGATTTGCCGTTGGCTGGGCGATGGCGGCCCTGCTGATCTGGGGAGTCTTCAAGATCGAGAAACCGCCGACCGCTAAGGATGGCAACGGGGATTAGTTTGAACCCATCTTCGCCAGATCCTCCGGCGTGTTGATGTTGCGCAGTTGCCGGGATTCTTCGGGCGTCGGCTTGATGGCTTTGACCCGGATGCGCTTGAGCAGGGAGTTGAGGCTGGCATCGCCGTCAAACAGGACTTCAAACGCGGGTGCGAGCTGGGCACGGTTCTCCACGGGTGCCCGAGCGATCCGAGAATGGTACAGAGCACAGCAGGCGTGATAGCTGCCGCGGCGTTCGGTCCTCTCAAAGACCACGGCATCGGTATCGGGATCGGCCTGGGCCATAAGCCTCCGAATAACGGCCGATTCAATGTAGGGCATGTCGCAGGCGAGCAGCAGACCCCATCCTGGGTCCGCACACTTGAGCAAAGAGCACAGCCCAGCGAGTGGGCCGCCGTCGGGTTTCTCGTCATCGACGACGGTCAGTTCCTCCAGCGAGGCGGGCAGGTGAATCTCACGGCCGAGCACGACCACCTCATCGGTGATCTGTCGGGCCACCTGCACTGCGCGCTCGATCATGGTTCCCCCGGTTGGCAACTCGATCAAAGCCTTGGATCGCCCCATGCGCGCACTCTTTCCTCCGGCGAGGATACCGGCGACCACAGAACCGAGTATTGGCGTAGGACTGGTCTTGCTCATGGTGACAAAGAGGCCCGGCGCCGAGTTTAGCACTTCGCGTCAGGTGCGACAACCGCTTACGGGGCTTGCGTGTGTGTGGGGGCATCTGGTCTAATGATGGCGGATTCTCGGGAACTACGAATGTCAGGCCACCAACAAAAATCGATCGAAATTCAGTATTTCGCGCTTCTTCAGGAGCAGCGCGGCTGTGCCGGCGAAACCGTGACGACAGCAGCCGCGACGCCGCAAGAACTGTATGCTGAACTGAAGGATCGACATGCGTTTTCGCTGTCTGCTGACGTATTGAGGGTTGCTGTGAACGACGAGTTCGAGTCTTGGGACGTGCTTCTTCATGACAATGACCGCGTCGTTTTTATTCAGCCGGTGGCGGGGGGATAGTGGTGTTCACGATTTCATCCACTCCGTTGGAAGAACTCGATCTGAAGGCCGACTTGCAGGACTCGGCTGCGGGGGCTCTGGTCACGTTCGAGGGCTGGGTGCGCAATCACAATGAAGGCCGGCCGATTCGTCAATTGGAGTATCAAGCCTACGAAGCCCTGGCGAGCAAGGAAGGCACGCGCATTCTTAACGAAGTCAAGACTCGGTTTGAGGTCATCGCCGCTCGGTGCGTTCATCGGGTGGGAACATTGAACATCGGCGAGATGGCGGTCTGGATCGGCGTGATCGCGGCTCATCGGGCGGATGCGTTTCGGGCGTGCGAGCATGTCATCGACCAAATCAAGCTTCGCGTACCGATTTGGAAGAAGGAGTTCTACGAAGAAGGCGATAGCGGCTGGGTCGGCGTGCCGGGAGTAGTTGCGGGCCAATCGCCACCGACACAAGCAGCCACCTGAGGCCACGCGCCACTCGAACAGTAAGGCAACTATGATCGATATCTCTGACAAGACCAACACGCGTCGAACCGCGATCGCTCAAGCGAGACTGCACGTCCAACCTGAATTGATCGAGCGTATCCGGCGGGGCGACATTCCGAAAGGCGATCCTCTGGAAGTGGCGAAAGTAGCGGCAGTGCAATCGGCCAAGAATACGAGCCAGATCATTCCCTATTGCCACCCGTTGCCGATCAGTTTCGTCGGGGTGGAACACGAATTGGGCGAGGACACAGTCACGACTACGGTCACAGTCAAGGCGAACTACAAGACCGGTGTCGAGATGGAAGCGCTGACCGCCGCCGCAGCCGCCGGATTGACGATCTACGACATGCTCAAAATGTTCGGGCAGCGCATGGAGCTGGACATCAAACTTCTCTCCAAGACCGGCGGCAAGTCCGACTTTGAGGACTCGCCGGGGAAATCAGACGCATGATCGAACTCGACGAGGCACGCTCGGCAGTGCTCGATCACGCGGCGCCGCTGCCTGCGACGAAAGCCGCCCTCGAATCCGCATTGGGATGCGTGCTCGCGATGCCGGTCTGCACAACGCTGGACCTGCCGTCTTTCGACAACTCCGCCGTTGATGGATTCGGCGTCCAGGTGGACGACGTGGCCGGCGCATCCGAGGGCTCGCCGATTCGGCTCGAACTCACCGGCACCGTGCGGGCAGGGGAGGATGTCAGCGGAGTTGCACTCTCCAAAGGCAAAGCGCTCAAGATCATGACCGGCGCTCCTGTGCCCGCTGATGTCGAAGCGGTGATCATGCGCGAGTACTGCCGGGAAGAAGGCGAGTTTGTTCATATCCAGCGTCCGGCGAAGCCCGGCGAGAACATCCGCCGCAAGGGTGAAGAGTTTCAGCATGGGCAGCAGGTTCTCGACGCCGGGACAAGAGTCACTCCAGCGGTTGTGGGCATGTTGGCCACCGTTGGTTTGACGGAAGTCGAAGTCCACCGCAAGCCGCGCGTGGCCGTTCTGGTTACGGGCGACGAGTTGGTCAAGCCGGGGACGGCACTCCAGCCGGGACAAATCTACGAATCCAACTCGTTCGCGCTGGCCGCGATTCTTCGTGAGATGGGGATTGATGACGTCCAACTTCTCCATCTGCGCGACGAACGGGCCGTCATTACGGAGGGAATTCGGGAATCTCTGGACGACTCGGACATCCTGATCACGGTTGGCGGCGTTTCGGTCGGTGACTTCGACTACGTGAAACAAGCCATGGCGGATCTGGGCGTGGAGCAGATCTTTTGGAAGATCAACATGAAGCCCGGCAAACCCAATTTCGTAGGTGTGTACCGCAAGGAGTCGGGTGCCGATACGCTCGTGTTCGGCCTGCCCGGCAACCCTGTCTCGGCGCAGGTTTCATTTCATCATTTGGTCAAACCCGCGATCCTGAAGATGATCGGAGTAGCCAACGTCGATCGCCAGGGCCTGCTCGCCGAATTGGCGACGGATATTCAACACAAACCCGGCCGGCGGGAGTTTCTTCGCGGTGTGCTGGAGACGAAGCAGGGCCGTCCCGTCGTTCGGCCCGTGTCCGGTCAAGGCTCGCACATGCAGGGCGGCCTGGCGAAAGCCAACTGCCTGATCGACGTGCCGCCGGATTGCCCCGGCTTCAAGCAGGGCGATCAAGTTTTCGTTGAACTCTTGACCTGGCGCTAGCTTCTCGGCGGTTCTGTCATTTGATTGTCCCGGTGTACCGATGGCGACGCCCGGGACAAGTTCGGCTTGCCTTCTCGGCCGCCGCGTACCAATTGACCAACCCGGTTGCTCGCGTTATAAAATGGGGCGCTGCCAACACAACATCATTAGCTGGAAAGACTTAACGATGGTAATCCGCCCATTCAATGCCCTGCGATCCACGCCGGACAGCGCTGCGACAGTCGCCAGTGTGCCTTACGACGTCGTCGATACGACGGAGGCAAGGCGGCTCGCTGAGGGCAACCCGACTTCGTTTCTGCACGTCGTCCGTTCCGAGATCGACCTGCCGAAAGGT
>JACZTW010000086.1 GCA_022573485.1 Planctomycetota bacterium | reverse complement strand
AGCGCTGTGTGCACGTCTCTTACGTGCCGGACTGCCCCGAGCCGCTCCAGCCGTTACTGACCACCATCCCGGTGCAATTGCTCGCCTACCACGCCGCCGTCCTGCGCGGCTGCAACGTCGACAAACCCCGCAACTTAGCAAAAAGCGTCACCGTTGAGTAAGATCGTCGAACAACGCATGAGGAGCCGCGGGCCTGGAGGAGGTTAAGACAAGCGACCTGGCCCAGCTGCAGGGTGGCTGCGGACCTCCCGGCTGGGAACTGAGCGCTTCTCGGAGATTTGGCATGTGTGGCATCATTGGATATGTCGGGACTCGGCCCGCCCCGCCGATCGGGACGCTGACAGCACCGCTGCGGACCTCGCCATGATGCTCGGAAGCTGGGGGCTACGTGCTGGTCACCCGGGGCAATGCAGCTCGAAGGCGACCAGTTGATTGGTGCTCAATGGGTCGCCGTTGTCAACAATCCCCAACAGCGCGCGATTCCCGCCGGCCAGCGGTGGGCCCAACGCAAGCCCTTCCAGATTGCCCACGTTGCCCGACCACAGCAAATACTTGCTGACCGGCGTGAAGACTTCGCCGTCCAGGCCGTCGACGAACTCGCTGACCTCGGTCGCGCCGGCAAAATCCAACTCATAAAGCCGGTTCTGGAAGAAATCCGGAATGCTCAGCGCGAATGAGCGTTCCAGAGCCAGCATCTTCCCGCTCGGCAACACAGCCAGACCGACCAGGCCACTGCGCCCACCGGCGATGTCACCGCCGTGCATCGGCTCGGTGACGTATGCAAATTGCTCGGCCGGCCCCGCACAGCGAGTGCAACCGGCTCCGCCGGCGGCTTGGTCGGCCGGCGAGTAGCGCAACAGCCGCACGACCGTCCCGTGTTGCGGCGTGGAAACATCACCATCGACAGTGAGGGCCTCTTCGTTGGCGGTCCACAACTCCGTGCCGCCCGGTTGTCGCGACAGCGACTCGAACGCGAAATTGGGACGATCATTGAAGAATACCGGGGGGGGCTTGAGCGTTTGCAGCAGAGCGCCGTCCGACAGGCTGTATTCTTGGACGGCGGGCGTGTCCTCCTCAGCGAGAAACACGCTGTCGCGCTCGGGCGTGCTGCAGGCGATGCCTTCAAAGTCGCACGAGTCGGCCAGCGTCAGACCGCCGGCAATCGTCGCCGAGCTGATGGCGCCGTCGGCAGCGAACTCCACATTGAGGAAGACCAGCTTGTCGGAGTTGTCCATGACGGCGGCGAACTGCGCGTCGTGCAGCCAAGTCAGTCCGCTCAATCCAGTAACGGCGAAGTTCTCACCGTTTTGATCCATCGCCGTCGCGCCCAGCGGTACCGTGCCCCGGAATTCGACGCTCAAAGTCTGCGCCTCAACGGGTAGACCCGAAGCAAGGCATAGGAGCACCGCGACCAGAGCCCAGGGGGCGATTCTCCAGGGAGCATGGTTCCTACGTTTTCGACGATTTGTCATTGCGAAGCTTCCGACTGTTCAGATGATCTAAGCTCGACCATCCTCGATCTCAAGATGTCAGTCCTCAGCTCTCAGCTCTCAGCACTCAGCACTTCCTCACGGCCCCCAGTTGGGCAGCAGGACGGCCAGGTCAAAGGGACCAACGATACAATCGCCGTCTAAGTCAGCCGGGCAGGTGTCAGCTGGATCGCCCAGCACGCACGGCGGCGGGCCGTGTTCGGCTATTGTACAGCGCCCTCGGGGTGCGCCTACCGCCTTGCGGACTTTGTTCCCCGGGCGGGGGGTTCCAAAGTTCTCTCGCGGGGGTAAACAGCTCACGATGACCCAGCGAACGCTCCGGTGCCATTCCACCTTGGCTACGATACGACGCTCGCGGTCCCGACTCCGAGCCGTGTCCATGAGATCGTGACAACGCACCACAAGCTTTTTCGGCGGGCGGCCCACAGGGCGGGTCGGCAAGTGCCCGATCTGTCGTTCCAGTACGGCGTTTGACTTCAGTCGGCTCGCGAACAAATAGTTCTCGGCTTCGAGAAACGCATACAACTCTGGAATGGCGAATGCCGCGTCGCCACGAAAGTACTTCGAGATGTCCAAGTCGCGGCAACGAGCAACCACCGGCTCCAGCACCGAACGCCAGTCGCCGGCGCTAACTCGCAGAACCCTGCAGTCTTGAATCCCTCCATCTGCGCCTCCTCTGTGCGTTAACTTCCCGGACCATCCTGCGGAGGAAACCGATTGACGGCGACCGATTGATAGAGGGATAGCGGAATGACGTGACAGCAGGGAGAGAGTGGCGAGCGACGCGTCGAAGCCTGTTGGTTGTGGGTCTACTTTGGGTCCATCAGCAAGATGATCGCAGTGTGGAGGCTGTTGGTAGGGCAGGTGCCACCTGGGATATTGGCCTCAGAACGCGGATTGCAGGTCAGATAGTGGTCACGTGTTACTTGCTGGTCGCACTACGGAACCGAAGGTTGCAGGTTCGAATCCTGCGCGGTGCATTACCTCAAACCCCGATATCGCTATCAAGATTAGGGTTTTCTACGCTTCGGGTGCCCACGTTCGTCGCTCGTCTCACCGCTTTGGGTCTGTTTTGGGTTTGCCAGGAAGGCTTGCTCGATCACATCGTGGGCCTCGTGATATTTTCCACTCAAAGTGAGGCAATCCGCCTTTTTGGGCAATGGATGGCCCTGCCGTCCGGCCAGAAGCTAGCTTTTCGATCAAGCCGCGAGTCTCTTTCGTCCGACAACCTAGCAGTTTTCAACAGGTGAGGCAACGTGCCTTGCTGATCTTCAGGTGAGACAATATTGCTGAAAGGAATGTGCCATGACCGAACTCATTAACTTGTTTCTGCAGTTGGCGTTGGGTCCGTTGTTTTCGATCTTTTCGCTGCTACAAAGTTTGTTCGGCGGGACCGGTTGAAATCGGCGAGGCGTGACGCGTTCGGGGTGCGGGAGCGTCCCTAGGTTCTGGCCGCCTTGGTTTCGTTTGCGTGATTTCGCGGAGCTGCGCTCTAGTCGTGCGAGTTATGCGCTGGCATGTGCCGTGGCGTTCGTGGGGCGCAGCTCTTCGTCGAATCGCTCCAGGAGTTCCGCGGTTCCGGTTGCGAGTTCCCAAGTGCCCATGATCTCAAGGGCGATGGGCGGTAGCGCGCCGCTGGGCCGTTTGTTGTTGGCGTGCTCCCAGGCGCGCGCCAGGCGGCTCATCAGCGGGCTGAGGTCGCGTTGATTTGTCGGAGCGACGATCAGCCAACTGTGCGGCAGAGTCCGAAAGACTAAATCACTGCGGCGCATGCGATTCTGCAGGAACCAGCCGACGTCATCGAGTAAGACAGGATTGATACTGCGGTCGACGTGGCCCGACAGCAGGGATACATAGATCGAGTCTTCCCGAAAACGGCGAATATGTGAGAGATAGCGCTGCATGAGCATCGGCGGGTCGGCCGTGGGGATGGTGAAACTGAATGTCGTGCCCGCGCCGACATCGCTGTCCACATCGAGTTGCCCAAAGTTCAGGTGCACCAACTCCTTGACGACGTTGAGGCCCAGTCCGAATCCTTCAATAGTCTCGGCGCGGCCCATGCAAACTTGATTGAACTGCCGGCGCATGGAGCGCACGATGTCGGTTGAGAGCGTCGAGCCCGTGGTGGTCACGCCGACGACGACCTGAGCCTCCAGGTCGTCGTATTTCGCCCACACGTTCACCACATCCCCGTGGCCACAGGATTTCAAAATAGCGGCGCTGAGAATGACGACGGCCTGCCCGACGTGGTTGGGATCACAAAAGACGGTGGGCAGATCAGGTTCGACGGAGATGCGGAGAATCGCGCCATTGGCGGACGCACTCCGCTGCAAGTTGGTGCGGTGATGTTCGATAATATCGGCGATGTTGCAATCCTTGCGGAGCACGCCGATGGCGCCCGACTCCAGGCGGCTGATGTTCAGCATATCCTCGACCATGTTTCGCAGGTCGTCCACGCGCTCATTCACATGCCCGGCGGCCTGGATGTTTTCTTCCGTTGCAGTGTCCGGCAAACCGTGGTGTGCCATCGAGGTGAATTGCTTGATGGCGGTCAATGGGGCGCGGAACTCCTGTGAGACGTCCTCAACCAGCCGACGAGCCGTAATGTGCAGGTTATGAAGCCGGCGATTCTTCGCCTCAATCTGGTTCGTCAAGTCATGTATTTCGCGACGCAGGCGGGCTTTGTGGACCGCGTTATTGACGGTACGATAGACCGCATCCGCCTGGAGCTGGCCTTCGATCAAGTAGTCCTGTGCGCCGTGGTCAATCGCCACAATGGCGGCGGCTTCGTCGGCCTGTTGAGCCAGAACGACCACAGCCTGTGTCGGAGCATCGATGTCATAGGCCAGTTCCGCCAGGAAGTCCATTGTGCTCAGGTCAGGGAGCGCCCCCTGGAGCAGGATGCAATCCGGGCTGTGCAATCTGTACAACTGCAAGCCCTTCGTGCCGCAATCCGCCTCGAAGAAGGTGTACTCACGGTCGGGGCACCGCGACAAATGATCGCGATACTGCGTTCGCTTCCGAGTGTCGTCATGTACGATCAAGATCTGCAAACGAGTGGGACTGTTGATCATGGCATGTACCTCGCTTCGGCGTGTGCGTGTTTCAGGCTCTCCCTCGATGCCGTAGCCCGTTACAGAATCTATCGGAGTCAGCCTGTGCGTCGTTTACTTACGAGCCCAGGGAGTCCTCAGAAGCAGATCGCGAGCCGTTGCCGGCGGCGTCACGGGGCGTTATGGGACGTTGTGGGTTGGGCGCGGTTGGTGTGGCGGTGATGCGGGCTGTTCATTCGTAGCGCAGGGCGTCGATCGGATGCAGGATGGCGGCTTTGAAGGCCGGGATCATGCCGAAGGTGATGCCCACGCTGGCGGAGAATCCCAGCGCCAGAGCGATGACCCACGGCGGCACGGGAATGGCCACCATCGACGGGTGCTGGGAGGCTATGGCACAGATGCTACAGCCGAGCGCGATTCCGATCAGTCCGCCCAGCGTGCTTAGGACGACGGCTTCGGTGAGAAACTGGAACAGGATATCGCGCCGGCGCCCGCCGACGCTTTTGCGCAGGCCGATCTCGCGCGTCCGCTCCGTGACGGATACGAGCATGACGTTCATGATGCCGATTCCCCCGACGATGAGCGAGATGCCGACGATGCCGGCCAGCACGCTGGTGGCGATGATCTTGACACGCTCGAAGTCTTTCAGGAACTCATCCTGACGGAACAACCGAAAATCGTTCGGCTGGCCGGGCTGCAAGTGGTGGCGCTCGCGGAGTATGCGGATGACTTGCAGCGCGGCCTCTTCAACGTCTTCTTCGCTTGTGGCCTCCATGGCGAAGGCCAGAAAGCGGCGCGAGAACGGGAACATCTTCAAGGCGGTCGTGTACGGAATGACGACGAGATTGTCCTGGTTCTCGCCGAACATGTCGCCGCGGCTTTCGAGCAGGCCGAGTACGCGGAATCGCAACCCGTTGATGTACACGTAATCATCGACGATCTTGTCGTCGCATTCCAGGAGCTTCAGAATGTGAGGGCCCACCACGCAGACGTAGGCGCCGTTGTCCACGTCGATCGGGCCGAAGAATCTGCCTTTTTCGACGGCGAAGTTGCGAATGCTCTGCAACTGCTCCGTGGCGCCGCGCAGCTCGAATTCATTGGGTTCGATCTTCTCGCGGCCGTATTCCAATGTTGCGCTGCCGAAGATCAGCGGGGTGATCCGCCTCACCTTGTCGGAGCGCGCGACAACCGCGCGCACGTCGTCGACGTCCAGGAAGACCCGACCCATTCGCCGGCCTTCAAAGCCGGTGGGGCGGTGGGGGACGACGAACATCAGATTCGTGCCGAATCCGCGCAACATGTCGGTTACATAGTTTCCGAAGCCCTGTACGAACGACACCACCGTGATTGTCGACGTGACGGCGATGATCATCCCAAGGGTGGTGAGCATCGCGCGGGCCTTGTTTGCCCAAATCTGAACCAGCGCCGTAATGACGTTCTGACAGTGGCGCGAGACAACCGCGTCCACCCACGCCACCCACCGCAAAGGCAGAGCAGGCCTCTTGGATGACAGTGACAATGGTTTCGTCCGGCCCGTTGTGCTGATTTCGATTTCTGTCGTACTCACAGCTTTCCTTGAGAGGCCTAAGATCTACTCATGTCTGAGCGCGTCAATCGGATGTAGGATCGCCGCTTTGAACGCCGGGATTATTCCGAAAACGATTCCCGTTCCCGCGGAGAACACCAGGGCCAGTGCGACCGACCACAGGGGAACCTCCAGATCTACCATCTTGGGGTGCAAGGAGCCGAGATGGGCGATGCCGTAGCCCAGCGCGACGCCCACGCAGCCGCCCAGCGTACACAGCACGACGGCCTCGGTTAGAAATTGCAACATGATGTCGCGCCGCCTCGCGCCGACGCTCTTTCGTAATCCAATCTCCGGCGTTCGCTCGGTCACGGACACCAGCATGATGTTCATGATCCCGATTCCGCCGACCAGCAGCGAGATGCTGACGATTCCGCCGAGAATGCTTGAAGCAATGATCTTGATTTTCTCGAATTCACCGAGTGCCTGATCCTGGCGGCTGATGAAAAAATCGTTGGGCTGGCCGGGCTGCAGGCCATGTCGCTTGCGCAGCACGCGCGTGATTTGTGCATAGGCCGCGTCGATTTTCTCCTCGCTCGTGGCCTCCGCCAGAAAGGACACTCTGTCTCGCCGCTCAGGATACATTCTCAGTGCCGTCGTGTAGGGAACCATGATCGTCTCGTCTTGGTCGTCGCCCATGAAACTGCCCTTGGCTTCGAGAAGCCCGATCACTTTGAAGCGCAGGCCGTCGATGTAAACATGTTCTCCGACAATTGCTTCGTCGCTCTGGAGTTGTTTGACGACCGAGCGACCCAGGACGACCACCTGTGCGGCGGAGCCCACGTCGATGGGGCCGAAGAACCGCCCGGCATCGACAAAAAAGCTGCGAATCGTCTGGTAGTGCTCGCTGACGCCGCGCATCGGAATCTGCTCGGCCTTTTCGTCGCCAAACTTCACTTCGGCGTTGTGCGTATAAATGAACGGCGACAGCCGGCTGACATCCGCACATTCGGCCCGCACGGCGCTCACGTCTTGCATGTTCAACTTCAGTCGCCCCATGCCGTGGGCGTGGCGGCCACGCGGGAAGAATGGATGAACAACCATGTATTGCGTCCCGTATCCACGCATCATTTGGGTCACATAGTTGCCGAATCCTTCGACAAATGAGACGACGGTGACGATCGACGTTACGGCGATGATGATCCCCAGAGTGGTCAGGATGGATCGGCCTTTGTTCGCCCAGATTTGCACGAGCGCAGTGCCGACGTTCCGACAGTTGCGGAGCAGACCTTCGACGAACCAATGTCCACTGGATGACAGGATGCGAACGACGCGCTTCAGCATGGGACTTCCGAGCGGACGCGGTCTTCGTCCGTCGTCCTTCGTCGGTCGGCTGCTGTCCGTCGCTGCACGTCCGAAGCGATGAGCCCGTCTCGGAGTCGGATGACGCGCTCGCACCGAGCGGCGATGTCCTCTTCGTGGGTGACGATGATGATTGTTTGCCCGTCGGCGTGCAGCGAATCGAAAATGGCCATGATTTCTTCACCGGTCTTGCTGTCCAGATTGCCGGTGGGCTCGTCGGCCAGGATAAGGTCCGGCTCCTGGGCCAAAGCCCGGGCGATGGCCACACGCTGCTTCTCGCCGCCCGAGAGTTGGTTCGGGCGATGCGTGGCCCGGTCGGCCAGCCCCACGCGTTCCAGCGCCGCCAGGGCACGCTGCTTCTTGTGCGAGGCCTGCGTGTACATCAGCGGCAGTTGCACATTCTTCAGAGCCGTCGTCCGCCCGAGCAGTTCGAACGTCTGGAAGACGAAGCCGATTTGCCGGCCTCGGATTCGGGCCAGGCGCGACTGAGAGTGCTTGGAAACGTCGTTCCCTCGGAGGTAGTACTTCCCGGTCGTCGGGATATCCAGGCAGCCGAGGATGTTCATCAGCGTGCTCTTGCCCGATCCGCTAGGCCCCATGATGGCGACGTACTCGTTCTCGGCGATGCTGCACGTTACTCCGCGGAGCGCATGAATCAGTTCCGTGCCGACGCGGAAGATCTTCTCGATGTCGACCAGTTCAATCAGTTTGTTACCGTGTGTGCTCATCATGGCCCCAGATTGTCCTAACCGTTTTCGTCCTCCGAGGGTTCTGGAACATCTTTCTGCGCTGCGGCTTGCTCTGCGGGTTCGGCCTCTTCCTTCTCGCCGTTCTTCTCCTCGCCTTCTTTCTTGCCTTCTTCGATGAGGGCCACTTTCTTGCCGTCGCGCAATTGATCGAGGCTGCGATACGGGCCGACGATCACCGTGTCGTCCAGCGCCGCGCCCTCCAGCAGTTCGACACGCTTGCTGTCGGCGATGCCGGTCGTGATCAATCGGAGCCGGGCCTTGTCGTTTTCCATCACGTAGAGAACCTTGATGTATTGCGCCTGGCGGGCACGTTCGGATAATTCGAGATTGATTTGCCGGCGGTCAAATTCCGCGAGGATGTCGTCCGCGAGTTCTTTCCGCAGACGATGCACGACTGCTTCGACTGGAACGGTGATGGCCTGTTCGTGCTTGGCGACTTCAATCTCCACGTTTGCGGTCATACCGGGCTTGATGCGTTCATCGTTGGACATCACATCGATGATGGCTTCAAAAGTGACCACGTCGCGCCCCGTCGGCTTGACGCCCTTTGAAGCCACGCGCAGCACGCGTCCCGGGACCGGCCGATCCTGGTCGGCTTGCAGGTAGATGTTTGCCTTCTGGCCGGCCTTGACCAGCGGCACGTCGATCTCATCGATCCGCGTACGCACCTGCATCCGGGAGAGGTCGCTGATGCTCATAATCACCGTGCCGGGGTTGTTCATCGTTCCCGTGATCACGACCTCGCCTTGCTTGGCGTTGAGGCGCGAGATTACGCCGTCAATTGGGGAGGTGATCACCGTCCGCTTGAGGTCTTCGTTGGCTCGTTTGAGCGCGGCTTCCATCTCCGTGAGTTCCTGCTTTCGCATTTCCAGAACGGCGGAGGCCCTCTTGAACGCCGTCTGGTAGTCGAGCATCTCCTGCACCGACGTGACGTTGTTTTCCGACCAGCGGATCTGCCGCTTGAGGTCGCGATCCGCTTTCTCATGGTCGGCCTCCGCGAGGGACACCGCAGCCTTGAGGCCGGCGACTCGGGCCTCGCCGGATTCCACCTGCGCGCGAAGCTGTTCGTCGTTCAGCCGACAAACCAGATCGCCCTTTGAAACGAAGTCGCCTTCCTCGATCGGCATTTCCTCAATCTTGGAGACGATCTCCGAACTGATATCAACTTCGAGCACCGCCTCGACGTCGCCCGGAGCCTGCACCAAGCGGATGACTTCCTTTTGTTCCGGCTTTGCCACTTGCACGTTGATCGCCAGTTCCTCCGCGATGTGCAAGAGTGGCTTGTCGTCCGATTCTCGGCGGAATGTGCCCAGCGCGAAAACGCCGGCGCTGATCCCCGCCAAGACGCCCAATGTCAACAGTCCTTTCATGGTCCGCACTCCATCCTATTCTTCCCGGCCGGCCTATGCTTGTCCCAGCACTGCGGCGAATGACAGGCCCACACGCAGTCCCATCGTCACGATGCACAGCATCGAGCACGACACGATGGCCATGCGCCGGCTCAGTTGTTGAGTGACGATCAGTCCCATCGCCACGAGAATCCAAAACCACATCAAGAACGGATCGAACGCCGCAAGCACGGTGCCCTGGCCCGGATCGGCCAGCAGCGCCAATGACGTGTCGATGTTGATCGTGCCATAGTACATCATCATGCAGACGCGCAAGATGTACGCAATCAACTCAATGAAGCCCGAATAGACACAAATCGACATTAACGTGTGATACTCGGGCTTGCGCCCGGTCAGCGCGACGACGGCATAAAGACTGGCTGCGATGAGCAGGTACTCCGCCAGCATCTTCACGGGCGAAAGCACGATGACCTGCAACCGCTTGATCGTCTTGAAGAACTCGCCCTGCTTGCGCGCGTTCTCCATGGTTTCACGTAATTGGCCTCGCTCAACGAGGTTGGCACGATTGTCTTCTATCTGTCGCAACCTGTTGTTTGTGCCTTCGTCCACCAGGCGATCCAGCAGGCCGGTCTGGACCTGCACATAGCCGACCAGAGTCACCAGCCCCAGCAGCACGACGAGTGCCCAGCCATAGGCGCCCGTGTCTTCGATTCGTCGGAAGAGCGCGGAAGGAGACGAGTAGACCAGCAAAGCGTGACGCACGCCTAAGGTAGTCGCCTGTGACTCACTTCCATTCACGCTCGAAACCTCTTTGTGGACCAGGATTTACATCACCCCCGGATGAGAGCGGGGACACCCCGCGGGCAGCCGCTGACCATCATACGATAATTCGTGGATGCGCCCGCAATTATTTGGAGGAAAACGGCTTAGCAGGCCTAAGAGATCCAAAATCAGCCCGACCCTGACCTTGCCGTGCAGCAAGATATCGACTGTCCAATTACCGGCATACAGCGGGCTGCGGGTCGGTGCTGTCGCGGTATTCGACGCTGCCGGTGGAGAGTTACTCCGGCAGTTGCACGCCGAGATGCGTCCATCGGGCGCGCAAGGGCCGGGGTTCAGTCACGCGCATTTTTGCTGAGATCGATTTTGAACGATCGGTCGAGGGCTTCGGCGAACTGATAGACTTCATCGAAATCGTCGATGGAATCGTTGGGTTGTTTCTGCAGGAACTCATTGTCTACCAGCGCGAAGATGATTTCACCAAAGTCACGCGTGCGCCGGATGTTCCAGTGGTTCAGCACAGCCGAGGCCAAAGCGCCGAATTTCTGAAGGGCAAAGTTTCGCAGGCCCCAACAGAGGTGCTGCCCGGAAACGTGCCGATTGAGTTGATCAATGTCGCCGACTTGAGCGAGTAACTCCTGGATTTGCTCCGGTAGTTCGCCGTTCAATTGCAGGTATTCAAGATGCTCGAGGTCAATGCCGTGCTCGTACATGAATTTGTGCAGTTCCTGCTGCTCCGGACTCATCTCGCCGTGGACTTCCATCACGGCAAAAGACAGGCCCTCCTGCACAAACTGGAAAGCATCGAGCGGGTACTTTCCCAGGTCGCGGATGACTTCATAAATGTCCTTCTGCGGCTGCCCGACCATGTTTCCCTCGTGACGCGACGAACTACTCCTTCGGGGTGTCTTCCCTGTCTCTTTCCGCTTTGCGTTTGCTCCTGCGCGAGCGTTTGCGCCGCCGTCTCCGCTTCTTCGCAGGTGCTTCATCGGTCTCTTGCTGGGCGGTGAGTGCAGGTTCTTCTTTCTTCTCCGGGGGCGTGGGCGGTTTCGGTGGCTTGGGGGTTGCGTCCTCAATCTCGCCCTCAGGCGGCAGGATATCCTCTGCAACCACGGTGATTCGCTTCGAATCATCCATTTCGATCTGGACGAGTTGCGTAAGGATTTGGCGGTCCACTACGATGCCCTCGCCATGCGCGGTTCGTATCGATCGTCCGATCTTAGGCAGTTTCTTGTCCAGTGACTCGTAGGTATCGTGCTCGTAGCGCAGACAACACTTCAGCCGCCCGCAGCGCCCGGACACCTTGGATGGATCCAGCGTGGCCTTTTGCATCTTGGCCATACGCATACTGATGGGTTTCAGCGTCTTCAGAAATGTCTTGCAACAACATTCCTGCCCGCAAGTCTCATAGTCGGCGAGCAGCCGCGCCTCGTCACGGGCGCCGACCTGTCGCATCTCGATACGCGTGTGATATTCCTGCGCCAGATCCCTCACGAGCTGCCGGAAATCAACGCGATTGTCCGCCATGAAGTAGAAAATAATCCGTTCACCGCCGAAAACATGCTCACACTCCACTGTTTTCATGGGCAGGTTGTGCTTGGCGACGAGCACGTTGCAGCGCTCGAGCTTCTCCTTGACTTGGGTCCGGATGCGGCGCTCCTCATGGAGATCGTCGGTGCTGGCTTCGCGGAGGATTTTGCCGTGTTTGAAATCGAGATAGGTCTCACCACTGTTCTTGGCGTACTCTTTCATTTGCTCCCGCGAGATGGATTTGGAGCAACCGCTGCACGTCAGACTGACTTGGTTACCGATTTCAATCCCGCGGTCGGTCTGAATGACCACTTGCCCGCCACAAGTAAACTTCATCCCCGGTTTGTACGCGAATTCCCCAATGTGCTTGAGATAGCCGTAGCGCACAACAGCGGTGGGGTAAATTTTCTCAAGCCCATGGCCGCACCGCTCGTTCGGGTCGCTTGAGCAACCTACCGAGCCCAGGGGCACAGAACTCACTTCCGCAATTCTCATGCCGCAAATCCACCCGTCAAAAACAA
>JACZTW010000085.1 GCA_022573485.1 Planctomycetota bacterium | reverse complement strand
GCTCTTCGTTGACCACATCGTGCGTGTGGCCGGTGATGACGATGTCGGCTTCATCAATGTCGCTCTGGCTGCACCATTCAATGAAGTGATGCACCAGTATCTTCTTGCCGCCCATGGTGATCTTGAGCGGACCGTCGGTGATCTGCGGCAGAATCTTGCGCAAGCCCTCACGCTCGCCGTCATTATTACCATAAATAATGTAGATTGGGCCATTGTATTTCAGCAAGTGTCGAGCGGCGAAAGGCGCGACTAAGTCACCGGGGTGGATCATGGCCTGCACGCCGCGCTGATCGAAAAGATCAATCGCGCGGTCGATGGTCGTCAAGTGATCATGCGTATCTGAAATCACGCCGATTAGCATAGGCCGGACCCAGCAACGGACGGAGCGTCATCTGCAAGTCTTATACTCGCAATCCGCAGGCAGGACAATGGCGGTCGCGCGGTTTTGTCCGCTTCATCTGCCCGGCTCGAACGTCACTTTTCCTGAATCACTGCCACGCGGGTTAGATTCTTCAATACGCTGAAGCAATGTGCGTCCCTGCTCTGGATTGTGGACGGCTGTGAATTGTCCCTGGATCAGCACGGGGCTCTTGCGTTGCCAGCCGGTCAGAATCCAGAATTCTTCGGACGAGCAAGTGAGGCGCAAGCGCCCGGCGAGGATATCATCCGACCGCCGCTCGATGGCCACATTCCCCGTTCGCGCGCGCAGGCGCAGGTGCCACGCGCTGCGATGCCAGAGTGCTCGGGCCACGTCACGTCTGGCCACGTAAACTTTTTCATCTTCCGGCGGCGGATCCTTGAACACGAACGAGAGTTCGAAAGCGTCCCGCGTCAAGTCGCCGAGGATCGAAAAGTTGTGATAGCCCATCGCCAGACATAAGCGATCCTCTTCATCGACCCACCAATAGCACTCTTGCGGCGAGACCGTGTATTCGAGCGGGCTCCTCGGCGTGAGCGTTGAACTGTGCAATGGAATCAAGGTCAGGCGTGCGTGGCCTGTGCAGCCGGAGGCGGCGACAATTGCAAGGAGGCACCCCAACCAAGCCGGTGCGTGTACTACGCGACTCGGCGCGAGCGGCGTTCGGCTGTGAGACGGGGCTGCGGTCATGGGAGCGGGAATTGTTGGCACATTTCCAGCACGCCGCCACGGATTCGGCCAATCACGTCGGCGTCGCCGTTGCTGGTCAAAATCTCGCTGATCCACGCGGCGATTTGTTTCATTTCGGGTTCTTTCATGCCGCGTGTGGTAATAGCCGGTGTGCCGAGGCGCAGGCCGGAGGTTTCGACGGGTTTGCGCTCGTCGAAGGGAATCATGTTCTTGTTGGTGATGATATTGGCCTGTTCCAACCAGTTTTCGGCTGCTTTGCCGGTGACATTCGGATGCGACGGCCGCAGATCGACGAGCATCAAGTGATTGTCCGTCCCGCCGGAGACTGTGCGAATTCCGGCGGATTGCAGGCCTTCGCAGAGCGCCTTGGCGTTGGTGATGATTTGCTGCTGGTACTTCTTGAAAGAGGGCTTGAGCGCCTCACCGAAGGCGACGGCTTTGGCCGCGATGACGTGCATGAGCGGGCCGCCCTGGATACCCGGAAAAACGCGCGAATCGATCTTCTTGGCATAGTCAGCTTTGCACATGATCATGCCGCCG
The DNA here is from genome assembly GCA_022573485.1 of Planctomycetota bacterium. GTDB lineage: Bacteria > Planctomycetota > Phycisphaerae > UBA1845 > CAIVHJ01 > JACZTW01. The sequence continues at coordinate 10,757 of JACZTW010000085.1, read as the reverse complement.
CGCGGGCCGCGAAGCGTCTTGTGCGTCGTCGTGGTCACGAATTCCGCGACGGGAACTGGATCAGGATGCAGGCCGGCAGCCACCAAGCCCGCGATGTGGGCAATGTCGGCCATGTGCAGGGCGCCGACTTCTTGCGCGATCTCGGTGAACGCAGCGAAGTCAATGGTCCGCGGGTAGGCCGACGCGCCGGTGATGATGAGCTTGGGCTTGTGCTCCTTCGCCAGGCGGCGGATCTCCGCCATGTCGAAGGTCTCTGTTTCCTTGCTGACGCCGTAATGCACGATGTTGTACAGCAGGCCGGTGATGTTGATCTTCATGCCGTGGCTGAGGTGCCCGCCGTGGGCCAGATCGAGCGACAGAATCGTGTCGCCGGGCTGGAGAAACCCGAGATAGACAGCCGTGTTGGCCTGACTGCCGGAGTGCGGCTGGACATTCACGTGCTCGCACTTGAAGAGTTTCTTGGCCCGCTCGCGAGCGAGATCTTCGATCGTGTCCATGTTGGCACAGCCGCCGTAGTACCGCCGCCCGGGATAGCCTTCGGCATACTTGTTCGTGAAGATCGAGCCTGCAGCGCGCAGCACGGCGCATGATACGTGGTTTTCAGAAGCGATCAGTTCAATCGTATTCTGCTGTCTCAGTTGTTCTTCAGCCAAGATTTCCGCAACGGCAGCGTCGCTCTCGCGAATCTCATCGAATGGTCTCATGCGTTGCTGTTTCCCTAGTTGTTGATTTGCTGTGCCTGTCTTTCGGCGATGGCGGCGAGCATTTCTCGTTCGAGTTTGTGGTCGTATCCGGCGGCGCTCCAGGCGAGGTTGCTTTGATCGCTTCGGCCTTCGCTCTCCTGCAACGGCGTCTGGTTGGGTAGGTCGTCGATCGAGCGCTGTGGTGCATAGGCTAGACTGCGGGTTGGTTCGGAGCGCTGCACGAGAACGCCGCATCGGACCACGACGGCTGAATCGATCGGCTCGATACGAATCTCGGCGATTTTGCGTACCTGTCGTGGCGAACTCAGCCGCCGGCCCAGCGGGCGATCCTCGGCGTTGTCCGGGACGATCGTCGGCACGGAGCGGATGACGCCGGTGTCGTCGTCCGCGACGTCAACTCGAAAATACTCGCTCATCGTCGCTTGGGCCGCCTGAAAGACTGCTTGCCGTGTGGTATTCTCGAAGCGGCGGTGGCTGAAGGTGTCGATGGTGTCCGTGCCGGCATTGCAACCAGTGATGGCCAGCGCGAGCAAGAGGACTGTGAAATATGCGCAAGTTTTCATGGGCCGGCGCTCCAAAAGTGTTTATTATCCTGCTAGTCGGGAGATAATCAAGTTGTGAACGCTCCTATCGATGAACATGACCGCGCCCGCAAACCGTGGCGTAGGGTGGCGGAGCTGGATCGCCGCAGGGCGTTTCGTTGTGAGATGGCGGACGCGCCTGACCTGCTGCCTTATCGGGCGGGTGAATGATCGGACGCTGAGTTGTTTCTTTCTCGGGTCGCGAGCCTACCAAACCGGGCTGAGGGCTTGTGCAGCTCGATCCAGGCACTACAAGGACCGATACACTTCCTGGAGCACTTGCGGGTTTCTTGAAGCAGCTTTGCTGAAGTGCTAGAATTACATGGGCGCGTTGCGATTGCAGGAGCTGGGTGCAGTTGCGCGGTCTTGCATGAAGTACGTCGCTTCCGCAGGCAGGGAACGCCGGCCGGGAGCCAAGAAGGAGTTTCCATATGTTCGAACGGTTCACTGACCGTGCACGCAAAGTAATGGCGCTGGCCAATCAGGAAGCGCAGCGCTTCAACCATGAATACATCGGCACCGAGCACGTCTTGCTCGGGCTGGTCAAGGAGGGCTCGGGCGTCGGCGCCAACGTGCTCAAGAACCTGGACGTTGATCTGCGGAAGGTGCGCCTGGAAGTCGAGAAGCTGGTCAAGAGCGGCCCCGAGATGGTCACCATGGGCAAGCTTCCGCAGACGCCGCGGGCCAAGAAAGTCATCGAGTACGCGATCGAAGAGGCCCGAAATCTGAATCACAACTATGTGGGTACGGAGCACTTGCTGCTGGGTCTGCTGCGCGAGCAGGACGGCGTGGCTGCCCAGGTGCTGATGAACCTGGGACTCAAGCTGGATGAGGTTCGCGAGGAAGTGCTGAACTTGCTCGGCGCCGGTGGGGCTGATCCGGATGAGCCGGTCGGCGCCGGTGCGTCGGATGCGAGTGTCGGAGCCGGCCCGTCGCGACGATCGAGCGGTAAGAGCAAGACGCCGGCGCTGGATTCCTTCGGTCGTGATTTGACCGAGATGGCCCGCCAGGACAAGCTCGACCCCGTGATCGGGCGCATGGACGAAATCGAGCGCGTGATCCAAGTGCTGTGCCGCCGGCAAAAGAACAACCCTGTTCTGCTGGGTGAGGCCGGCGTGGGCAAGACCGCCATCGTCGAGGGCTTGGCGCAGAAAATTGTGAACCATGAGCTGCCGGAGTTGCTCACCAACCGGCGACTGGTCGTGCTGGACCTGGCCATGATGGTGGCCGGCACCAAGTACCGAGGCCAGTTTGAAGAGCGAATCAAGGCAGTGATGAATGAAGTCCGCCGGGCCAAGAACATCATCCTGTTCATCGACGAACTGCACACGCTGGTGGGTGCGGGCGGCGCGGAAGGGGCCATCGACGCCTCGAACGTGCTCAAGCCGGCACTGAGCCGCGGTGAAATCCAGTGCATCGGCGCGACCACGCTCGATGAATACCGCAAGTACATCGAAAAGGACGCCGCGCTGGAGCGACGATTCCAGCAGATCATGGTGAACGAGCCGTCCGAAGAACACACCCTGGAGATCCTCAAGGGCCTGCGCGATCGCTACGAGGCCCATCACCGCGTTCAGTTTACGGATGCGGCGCTGAGCGAGGCGGTCACGCTCTCAAGCCGCTACATTACCGGCCGCGTTCAGCCGGACAAGAGCATCGACGTCATCGACGAGGCCGGTGCGCGCATTCGCCTGCGGAACATGACCAAGCCGCTGAATCTCACTGAACTCGAAAAGGAAATCGAGCACTTGGTCATGGAGAAAGACGAGGCCGTGAAGAACGCGGACTACGAACGCGCCGCCGAGCTCCGCGACAAGGCCGAAACGCGCACGCGGGAGAAGGACGAAAAAGAGAAGGAATGGAAGAGTAATTCGAAGGAATTCGACGGTGTGGTGAGCGAGGATATTATTGCGGAGGTGGTCAGCAAGATGACCGGCGTGCCGCTGACGCGGCTGGAGAAAGACGAATCCGACCGCCTGCTGAATTTGGAAGACGAACTTTCCCTGAAGATCATCAGCCAGAAGGAAGCAATCAAGGCCGTCTCCCGCAGCGTGCGTCGCTCGCGCAGCGGGCTCAAGGATCCCAATCGACCGATGGGCTCGTTCATCTTCGTGGGTCCGTCCGGCGTGGGTAAGACTTATCTGGCCAAGTGCCTGGCAGAGTTCATGTTCGGCGATGCCGAATCGCTGATCGTCGTGGACATGTCCGAATACATGGAGAAACACAACGTCAGCCGTCTGGTCGGTGCGCCGCCGGGATACGTCGGCTACGAAGAGGGCGGCCAACTCACCGAAAAGATTCGCCGCCGGCCTTACGCGGTCATTCTGCTGGATGAAATCGAGAAGGCCCACCATGATGTCTTCAACATCCTGCTCCAGATCATGGAGGAAGGCCGGCTGACGGATAACGTCGGGCGCAAGATCGACTTCAGGAACACCATCCTGATCATGACCAGCAACATCGGCGCTCACCGCATCACGCATCAAGACTCGTTTGGTTTCGGAAAGCGCGATGAGTTGCTCAATTACGAGAAAATGAAAGAAGTGCTCAAGATCGAACTCGACCAGTACTTCCGGCCTGAGTTCCTGAACCGCGTCGATGAAGTCGTCGTGTTCCACAAGCTGGTCCATGAGGATCTGCTGCAGATTGTCGATCTCGAGACCCAGAAGGTTACTAAGCGGATGAAGGAGAAGGGCATCACCCTGGAACTGTCCCAGGAAGCCAAGGACTACTTGGTCGAAAAAGGCACGGATGAGAAATTCGGAGCCCGCCCGCTGCGTCGAGCCATTGAGCAGCGTGTGGAAGATCCGCTGTCCGAAGATATCCTCAGAGGCACGTACAAGAACAAGGACCGCATCGTCGTCTCCGTCCGGGAGAACTCTGAGGGTGAGAAGGAGCTGTGCTTCGAGGCCTTCGCCAGTGGCGGTGGGGAAGAAGAAGCGGTCGGCTCAAGCGGAGGAGAAGAACTAGCGGACGCTACCTGAGACGTTCGAGAATCCGTGCATTCGCGAATTCCAGCCCGCGGGCTTAACCCCGCGGGCTTTTTCTATGTTGCCAACATCCACAACGCCCCGCCGACGAGGAGCAAGGGCAGCCCATAGAAAACGAGCGCCGACCACGGGGGGAATTTGAAGAAGTACAGGCGCTTCAAATGGATCAAGTAGAGCAATTGTTGCCTGAAGGTGAGCTTGCTCTTGCCGGCGTGGCGGTCGGCGAACATGATAGGGACATCCAGAAGCTTTCGGCACCGGCCTTTGATTAGCAATTCCAGGCCGATTTTGTATCCCAAGGGGCTGAGCGGGGCGGCGTTCTCCCAAGTGGCCCGGCTCAGGCAAAAGAAGCCGGCCATGGGATCAGTTGCCCTGGTCAAAGGCCGGGCCAGCAGAGTGGCTGCCCTGCTGTTGAGCTTACGAATGAACGGCCAATCTTTGGTCTCGCCGCCGCTGACGTATCGTGATCCGAATGCGAAGTCCGCTTCCCCGCTCTTGACCGGAGCATGCAGATCGGGGATCTTTTCCGGCGGGTGCGACAAGTCCGCGTCCATGACCAGAAAGATCTCGCCCGTAGCATCTTCGAATCCCCGCAACACGGCTGTGCTCAGGCCGCGCTCATCCTCCCGCACAATCATACGCACCGGGTAGCTTGCCTTCAGTTTTTCAACTGCTTCGACGCTGCCGTCCCGCGAGTTGTCATCGACCAGAATCAACTCGCAGGAAATTCCCGCGTCACGCACGGTCTTGAAGATTCGCTCCGTGAGCAGGGCGATATTATCGACTTCATGGTAGGTAGGCACGACGATCGAGAGTGTTGGCGGCGAGTCGGGCATGGGGCGTGATTCTATGGGATTCGCTCATAAGTACAACCCGCAAATGGGTTTGGATTGACACAACGCATCCGCGCCGGTACAAGACCGTACAAGAGGTGGCCCACCCGAGCTGTTGACAAATCGAGGAATTGGTCGTGATGTCACTTTCCGTCTTTGCCGAGATCGGTCGCTGGGAACGCGAGGCAGTCAGCGCCTTTGGTCGTTTCTGGATCTTCGTCTGGCAAACAGCTACGTGGATGGCCAGCGGGGGGGCCAGCCGCCGAAACTGGCGACTGCTCATGCCGCAGTTGTACGAAGTCGGCAATCGCTCCGTGCCCGTTATCTTGGTCACCGGCCTGTTCGTCGGCTTGGTGCTTGCCGTTCAGGCATACGGCCAGTTGGAATCAATGGGTTTGCAGGAGCGCCTGGGCGTGTTGGTCAATCTTTCGCTGGTCAAGGAACTCGGCCCGGTGCTGGCAGGGGTCATGTTGGCCGGCCGCGTCGGAGGGGCCATGGTGGCGGAACTCGGCACCATGCGCGTCACCGAACAAATCGACGCCCTCCGCAGCATGGGCACCGATCCGATCCGCTACCTCGTCGTGCCCCGCGTGTTGGCCTGCGTGCTGCTCACGCCCCTGTTGACTTTCTACTGCGACGCCATGGGCGCGCTGGGCGGCTGGCTCATTGCTGTGCAGCTCTACGGAGTGGGATCCGAGCCCTATTGGTTCTTCACGGCCGACGCGGTCGTGACCTGGGATTTGTTCACTGGATTCGCGAAGAGCTTGGCCTTCGGCATGATCATTGCACTGATCGCCTGCTACAAAGGATTCAATTGTCAGGCGGGTGCTGAGGGCGTCGGCCGGGCGTGTACGGAGGCCTTCGTGGCCAGCTTCATCGCGATTTTGGTAATTGATTTTTTCATCGGCATATTGCTCCAGGGAATGTATCAGGCCATCTGGGGCTTCGAACCGTTGCTGTAGTCTCATGGCGAACACACCAGAGAATGGGATACCGGCCAGCGAGCTGCGAAACGTCTCCAAGCGTTTCGGCGATTTGGTCGTATTGGACGGCGTAGACATCAAGGTCATGGCCGGCCAGACCACCGTGATCATCGGTGAATCGGGCGTCGGCAAGAGCGTCGCGCTTAAGCACACGCTGGCCCTGCTCAGGCCGGATGCGGGTGAGGTCTACTTTGAAGGCCGGCGGATCGATCATTTGGATGAGCGTGAGCTGGTGGACGTGCGCAAGAACTTCGGGTTCTTGTTTCAAATGGGCGCGCTGTTTGACTCCATGACCGCCGGCCAAAACGTTGGCTTCCCGCTGGAAGAGCAGGGCACTTGCTCTGCGGAGGAAATCAAGCGAATCGTGTCCGAAAAGCTCCGCATGGTCGGCCTGGACGGCATCCAGGGCAAGAAGCCTGCCACACTGTCGGGTGGGCAGCGGAAGCGCGTGGCGCTGGCCAGGGCGATTGCGCTGAACCCCAAGATGATTCTGTACGATGAGCCGACGACGGGTCTGGACCCGGTCCGCGCCGACGTGATCAACGAGCTGATCAACAAGCTCAAGCGAGAGTTGGGCATCACCAGTTTGGTGGTCACGCACGACATGGCCAGCGTGTTCCGCGTGGCCGACCGCATTTTGATGCTTCACGACGGCAAAATCCGTTTTGACGGCTCGGTGGAGGATATTCGCAACTCCACGGACCCGATCGTCAAGCGTTTTGTGGAAGGCCGGGCGGGCGAGGATGATCTGGACGGCTTACATGGCGGAGAAAAACCATGAGCGAACATGCGCGTGATTACCGGGTCGGTCTGTTCACATTGGTCGGGATCGTCGTCCTTGGCGGGCTCGTCTTGCTCTATGGCGAGGAGCCGACTTGGATCATGACGACGCGATACGACCTCGCTGTGCTCGTGGATAACCCCAGCGGCATCGGCGAGGGCACGCCGACGTTCATGCAAGGCGTGCAAATCGGCCGCGTGTCGGAAATCAGATTCCAAGACCCCGATGTGCCAAGTGTAGGTGCTGCCGTGATCATCGGCATCAACGACGAGTACGTCATACCCGAAGGCTCAGAGGCCACGATTCACCCCTCGTTTGGGTTCGACAAGGGCGCCATCAACATCCATCCGCCACCCGGCACGATCAAGGCACTCCCTCGGAACAGTTCCATCCCGGGCGAAATGAAAGGAGCGCTGGAGAGTATTGTGCCCGAAGAGTACATCACGAATCTGGGCGACGCAGTCGATCAAATCAGGAACATGGTAGACGATGTAGGGCGGTTGGCCGGGAAGGTGAGCGTGGTCTCGGATGACCTGCACGACTTGCTGCAGATGCGGAGTAAGGAAGACGTCGATGACCCGAAACAGGACGTTTCGGCCAATCTCTCAACCGCCATCGAGCGCATTGATGAACTTGCAAGACTGATGAGCCAAATGATCGGCGAGAAGGGTGATCTGCGTGCGATGACAGCGAACCTGCGCCAGACCTCAGAAGACCTTCGTGATTGGAGCGCCAAGCTGGATGGCAGAACGGAACAGATGGTGACGCGAGCGGATGAAGTGGGGGCGAAACTCGTCGATACACTGGGAGATATGTCTCAGATTCTGGACCACGTCCACACTGCGATGTCTGCGATCAACGAGCGCGAAGGCGCGATTGGCCAATTGATCCATGACCAGAAACTCTACGAAGAACTCGTCGACACGGTCGCGCAGTTGAAGCTCATGATCGCGGACGTGCGGCAACTGGCCGTTTGGATACAGACCGAATCCTTCCTCAAAGGACTGTGATCATCACCCATCCAGCAGCGCCCTCTTGAGTATCTTGCCGGTCGGCCCGCGGGGCAGGTCGTCGCAGATCTTGACTTGCCGCGGGACTTTCAAGCTGGCCAGCCGATCGCGGCAATGGCTGCGCAGCTCCGTTTCGTCAGCCGACTGGCCTTCCTTGAGAATCACGAATGCCATCGGCACTTCGCCGCGCGATTCATCTGGGATGCCGATGACTGCGGCCTCATCAACAGCCGGATGCTGAATCAAGACGTTTTCGATCTCGCTCGGAAAGACGTTCTCTCCCGCAATAATCAACATTTCCTTGATTCGACCCGTGATCGACAGAAACCCGTCCTTGCTCAGCCGTCCCTGATCGCCCGTCTTGAACCAGCCTTGGGCATCAATGACCTCCGCCGTCTCGTCTGCTTTGTTGTAGTAGCCCTTCATCACGCCGGGCCCGCGGACCTGGATTTCGCCATCGCGGTCAGGCGAAAGGATGCTTCCCGAATCGTCGATGATCCGCACTTCGCAATTGGGTATGGTCTTGCCGACTGCCCCGGGCAGGCGGTCCCACGGGAGATTGATTGACACCACGGGTGAGGTCTCCGTCAGCCCGTATCCTTCGTTCAACTGCACGCTGAACCTGTTTTGAAACGCCTCTGCGGTGCTGGCCTGCAGAGGTTCTCCCCCGCTCATGGCCAAATAGAGCGACTTGAAACTCTCCGGTGTGGCCCGTTTGACTCGCTGCATCGCTGCAAACATGCTCGGGATGGCCATGAAAACGGAGATTTGCTTCTCGTGAATTGTCTTTACGGCGGCGATGGGATTGAATCGCGGGATGAAATGCACGGTCATCCCCAACCACATCGGCAGGAGCGTCATGGCCGTCAGCCCGAAGACGTGGAAGGGCGGCAGGACCGAAAGCAACACATGATCCGAGGATATCTGGGCGTGGGCCGCACAGTCGCGGCAGTTTGAGGACAAGTTGCCGTAGGTCAGCTCCACGCCCTTGGGTTCGCCCGACGTTCCGGACGTGTAGAGAAGCACGGCTGTTTGTTCTTTCTCGACCGTGGGAACCGGAGGGCTGGTCTTGAGCTTGCTGAACAAGAATTTGCGCTTCAATCCAGCCTGCTCCAGGAACACAGTTTTCACACCCAGCTCGCGTGCCAGGTCGGCGAAGTGTTCGATCGTGATGATGACGTCCAGGCTGCTGTCCTGCGTGACCTTGCGTAGTTCCTGCGGGCGGAGCATGAAGTTCAAAGGCACGGCGACGCGGTCCGCCCACATGCAACCGAACAGCGTTCCCGCAAACGCCGCCGAGCCCGGCAGCATAATGCCAACCCGGGGCGACTTGCTCTCCTTGCGGATCACATCTCGCATTACCCGCGCGAAGGTAGTAAGCTGGCCGTAGTTGAGTTCTCGGGTATGATCGCTGACCGCGAGCTTCCCGGCGTGCGTGTCCGCGATGTCGAGCAGTCTTTCCAGGAACATGGCGGCCATGTTAGGGGCTGGCCGATTGTTTTCAACCACACGGAGGTGCGGGCCCATGCGAAAACGTGCAATGACAGCCCAGGCGTACGGGGCGCTGGCTTTGAGTGCAGTGGCGCTCACGTTTTTCTCGGGCTGCACGACCCTGCCTGCTGATGCGGTACAGCGGATCGAGCGGGCTCGCAAACACTATCAAGCCAATCAATACACCGATGCCGAGCGGCTCGTCAATCTGGTGATTGACGGCTATCCGGAAACAAAAGGGGTCGGCGCGGCGTACTATCTTCGGGGGATGTGCAACTATCGCAAGAAGCGGGATCCGCAGGCCCGATCCGATTTTCACAAGGCTTTGCAAACGTCGTCGGATCCGCAAGTGCTGGCCAGAGCCAATGCGCAGCTCGGGCACATTGCCTTTCAAGCGGACGACTACCGCAGGGCGATCGGTCATTACATCGAGGTCGTGAAGACCGGCGGCGAGGTGTCCTTCATGGATCAAGTCTACTATCGCTATGGCGACAGCTTGCAGAAGGCAGGGCAGTGGCAGGCGGCCCGGAAGATCTTTCCCAAGGTCTGGAAGCTGTTTCCAGGCAGTGAGTTTGTACCGTTTGCGCGCCGGAAGTTTGCCTGGGCGCGCAACTCTTTCGCGATTCAGTGTGCCGCGTTTAATCGTTCCGATCTGGCCCACGATTTTGCAAACGACCTGCGTCGAAAAGGTCTCGACGCGTCCACGGACGTGAACCTGCGCGGCGAGCGAGCGAAGCACGTGGTTCACGTTGGCAGATACTTCAGTTTCCGGGACGCTCGTGGCGATCTGGCCCGCGTGCGGCAGGTTGCTGCGGACGCGTTCATCGTCCCTTGACGCCGGCGACAATCCTATTTCCGCACCCATGACCAATCGTTTTCTGGGTCTCTTCACGCCCGCGCCGCTCACCGAGTCGATCAAACTCTATCTGTCCGCCAATGCGTTCTTGCGCGCCGCGGGCATCGGCCGGGGACTGTTGCTGACGTGGTGGATGATCAGCCCCGCAGAGTTCGGCGTCTACCAGCTTGGGCTGCTGCTGGTGAATCTCTTGCTGCCGATCCTGAGTTTCGGTTCCTATGAGGCCGTAGCGCGGTTTGTGCCGGAGCATGAATCGAAGGGGCAATTGTGGCGCTACTTACGCACTGCCTTGCCGCTGAGTTTGATTGTCGGCGTCGGATTGTGCGGTGTTCTTTTTGTGCTGGCCGGTCCGGTCTCGCGCGTCGTTGGCGGAGCAATCACGCCGGCATCCGCTGCCGACCGTGCTGCACTGATCCGGCTGACGGCGATCTGTGTGGTCGTGCTGGTGCTGTACCATTTGGTCGTGGGTGTTCTGCGGGGCCGTCGTATGTTTCGGGCGCTCAGCGTCATGGAAGTGACCGCGGGCCT
>JACZTW010000084.1 GCA_022573485.1 Planctomycetota bacterium | reverse complement strand
CCGCAACATGCCGTCGCTGGTGGTACAGGATCGCGAGCGCCGACCAAATGAACACCCCGCCGAACGCCAGGCGCATGGTGCTGAAAACGGCCGTCGAGTGATCGAAGAGATACAGCAGCAGGAGGCAAATGGCCAAGCTGAACTGCAGCACCAGACCCACGATGCTGACATTCCGGGCACGCGCTTCCGCCGTGACTTCACCAACTCTCATAAGAACACCTTCGTCAGATACGCAAAACCGGGGACACGCCGGTTGCAATTCCGGCCTCAGATTCCTTCAGACAACGCGACTGCAAGCAGGATTGACCATGGCCCGGCGCCGGATGATCCGGACTGCACGACCGAGCGCCAAAACCGTGAACATTTGACCGCCGACACTCGTATCTATGGGCAAGTCGCCATGTTTACCAAACTCATCGCCATATCAAGCAACACGTTCCTGGAAACCATCCGCCAGCCCATCTACGGGATCATGCTGATCGTGACCGGCATCATGATGCTGCTCAACGTCTCGCTCGCAGCCTATACTTTGTCTGATGATAATATCTTCCTCCGCAATCTAGGCCTTTCTACGTTGCTGCTCTCCGGTTTGTTCTTGGCTTCTTTTTCCGCTGCCGGCGTCCTCAGCCGAGAGATCGACAACAAGACCATCATGACCATCCTCAGCAAGCCCGTCAGCAGGCCCGTCCTGATCGCCGGAAAGTTCATCGGGCTCATAACTGCTTTAACCACAGCCTTTTACATCTGCACGCTGGCCATGCTGTTCGTGGTCCGGCACGGGGTCATGATGAACACCACGGACCCGTATGACTTGCCTGCCATTATCTTCGGTTTCGCGCCCATCATCCTTGCGCTCGGCATCAGCGTCTACGGAAACTTCATGTACGGATGGCAGTTTTCGTCAACCTCCGTATTCCTCCTCACCCCGCTTATGACCCTCGGCTACTTCATGGTCATGATCATCGATTCGGAATGGCAACTGCAAATTCCGTACCTTGGAGAAGCAAACCTTATTGGCGCGATCATCTTAGTGCTCTTGATGGTCTGGATCATCTCTGCCATCGCCCTCACTGTATCCTGCAAAATGGGCCAGGTGGCCACACTCACTATCTGCGTCATTGTGCTGATGATCGGCCTGACTTCTGATTATCTCTTTGGCCAACAACACCTTGAGGGCATCGGCCTGCTCGAACAGCCATCCCTGCTCGCGAAGCTGGCCTGGATCGCATATCGCGTCATTCCCAATCTGGGCGTATTTTGGGTCGCTGATGCAATCGCGCTGGGCAAGAACCTCGGCCCGGCCTACATGTTCTCGGCGCTGGGCTACGCCGCGCTCTACATTGTCGCAATTTTGATGCTGGGAGTCGCCGTCTTCCAGAAACGCGAAGTCGGCTGAGCGATCAAGATTAGGGCTACACGAAATGGGCCACGGCCGACTCGAAGATCGCCCGGCCGTCGGCCTGCGCAGTGTCGCGGCTGGTCCACTCGGGGTGCTGGGTCTCGTGGATGAACCTCTCGGGATGCGGCATCAGGCCGAAGATCCGCCCGCTCGGATCGCACAGCCCGGCGACATCCATCATGCTGCCGTTGGGATTATCTGGATACGCCACGGAGGCGCCGTTGCGTGAAGTGTACTGCATCGCCACGCACCCAAGTTCCGCCAACCTGTTCATTTTCTGATCCGAGCACGCCATCACCCGGCCTTCGCCGTGGGCCACGGGCAATTCATAGACCGCCGCACGCTGCAGGAATATGCAATTCTCCGACGCACGTCGCAGCCGCACCCAACGATCTTCGTACTTGCCCGAAACGTTCGCTGTGATCGTGGCCGCCGGCAAATCGTCGCTACCATTTCCGCCGTGCAGCAGACTGGTCTTGCACAGCACTTGAAAACCGTTGCAAATGCCGAGGATCAGACAATCACGTTCTGCAAACGCGCGCAGTTGGTCACCCAGAAATACTTCCATTTGGTTCGCGAGAATTTTCCCCGCAGAAACATCATCGCCATAGCTGAAGCCGCCCGGAATCGTGAGGATTTGATAGTCGAGCAACTGCCTGGGATTCTCGCGAAGCGCGTTGATGTGAACGACCTGCGCGCTCGCACCTGCCAATTCCCAGGCGTGGACCGTCTCGACTTCGCAATTGACCCCGGCAGCGCGAAGAACGAGAACTCGAGGGCTACTCATCGCTACTCCCAGTCAAAGGTCTTTCGCCAGGCGCTGCGCAACTCGTCCACGTCCCATGTGACCCGCTGCGAGCCATCGGCCACGCTCAGCAGAGGCTTTTCAACGACCTCCCCGATTTCGTCATGGCGCAAAGCCGAATAGCAAGACAGCCCAGGAATGGCCTGCGGCGTGACCTCAATCAAATAGCTGCCCAGTTGCTCGACGAAGAAATCCGGCTCTGATCGCTCCAGTTGGACACCGTAAGCGCTGCCGATGGCCATTTCCGCAGCGGCCACCAGCCAGCCGCCGTCGCTCACATCGTGGCAGCTTCGCACACCGTCCATCTCACGAAGCATCGTACAAATATCTCGCGCGGCACCCGCCAGATCGCCGAGGCGGCAGCCGGTTGGTTGCACCAGCAGGAGCATGTTTCCGGGCCGCTTCAAATCACTCGTGCGGCAGCGTGTCACGTCTTCAACAACGCTGAGCGCACTGATCAGCAACGTGTCGGGAATGGACAGCCGCTCAGGCCAATTCATCCGCCGGGCGTCCTCGGGCCGAAGCTCGAAGACATTGTTCAGCGAATCCTTGCCGGAAATGAACGGGATGCCATAGGCGATGGCGGCATCATGACACGCCTGAGCAGCCCGAACCAGGGCGCCCAGTTCCTCAGGCTCGCTCACGCCGCCCCAGCAGAAGTTGTCCAGAATCGCCAGCCGATCGAGGTTGCCGCCCACGCACAGGTTGTTCCGCACCGCCTCATCGACCGCCGCCACCGCCATGAGATAGGGATCCACGTCGGACAAGTGAGGGCACAGCCCACAACTGAGGGCGATCCCACGGTTTGAATCCGGCAGCGGCCGAACCACCGCGCCGTCGCTCGGCCCGCGCCCCGGACCCATCAGCGGCTTGATCACGCTGCCGCCCTGCACTTCGTGGTCGTATTGGCGAATTACCCATTCCTTAGATGCAATGTTGGGATTGCCCAGATGTTCCAAGAGTGACGCGCGAACATCATAAACCAAGGAGCCGCGGGCGGAATGGAATCCCGACTGGTCGGGAGCCCGCGCGGATTCACAATCAGAAGCGCCGTCCACTGCATTCGTCAGATGCCAAGTCGCCTCACGCACCGTCTTCGGCAGACCGTTGTGTAGGAACTGCATATCCAGTTCGCCGACCACGGTTCCATCGTACTTCAGCACCAGCTTACCATCGTCGCTGAATCGGCCGATGTCCGTCGCCTCAACATCTTCCGCCGCACAGAGTTGAATCAGGCTATCCACATTCTCCGGCGGCACCGCCAGCACCATGCGCTCCTGAGCTTCCGAAATCCAAATCTCGTCGTAGCGCAGGCCCGCGTACTTGAGCGGCACTTTGTCAAGCTCGACGACCGCGCCCAGGTCCTCCGCCATCTCACCCACGGCGCTGCTCAGACCGCCCGCGCCGCAATCCGTGATGCTGCGATACAAACAGCCGTCGGCGTGATCTCGGGCTTGCAGCAGCACATCGAGCACTTTCTTCTCCGTGATGGCGTTGCCGATTTGAACGGCATGAGCAAATTCGTCGGCGTGTGTATCGCTCATGCTGCCGGACGAAAACGTCGCGCCGTGAATGCCGTCGCGCCCGGTCCGCCCGCCGACCACAACAATGCGATCGCCCGCGCGCGGGGCCTTGCTGATGCGGTCCTTCGGCAGCAAGCCCACGCAGCCGCAATAGACCAGCGGGTTGCCGAGGTACCGGTTGTCAAAGACGATCGCCCCGTTCACCGTCGGGATGCCCATGCGGTTGCCGTAATCGCGCACGCCGCGAACAACCTCCCTCATGCTGCGGGCCGGATGAATCACGCCGGCGGGGATGCGCTGCGGGGCGAGGTCCGGCTCGGCGAAGCAAAACACGTCCGTATTGGCAATCGGCTTGGCCCCCAGGCCGCAACCCATGATGTCGCGAATGCACCCGCCGATGCCCGTAGCCGCCCCACCGTACGGCGCCAATGCGGAGGGATGATTGTGCGTCTCGACCTTGAACGCCACACCATGCCGCTCGTCGAATTCGATAATCCCCGCGTTATCCTCGAACACCGACAGACACCACGACTTATCCAGCTCCCGCGTCGCCGCCACAATTGTATCTACAAGCAGATTGTCGTACTTCCGTTCAACGCTCCCCAACTTTCGTAATTCGTAATTCGTAATTCGTAATTCCTCGGGAAAGTCCGCTCCTCGATAGCGAACCTCGCTTTTGAGCGTCTTGTGCAGGCAATGCTCGCTCCACGTCTGAGCCAGCGTTTCGAGTTCCACATCGGTGGGTTCACGTTCCAGGCAGCGATAGTGATCGCGGATCGCCCGCATTTCCGCGACGTTGAGAAACAAATGTCCCTCCTTCGAGATGCGGGACAGTTCCTCATCACCCGCGCCGCGGAGAGGGATGTCGCGGGGCTCTTGCGGTTGCGGCGTCGGCTCAACGAATGGATCGGGGAGTGGATCGCCCTGCCCGCCCAAGGTGCAGTAAATTTCCTCGATCAGCGTGTTGGCCAGCGCGTTTTCCGCTATGCGCCGCACTTCGCCCAGTTCGGTGACGTTTTCGCAAAGATAGCGCCGTCCGGTGCGCACCTCCACCCTGTCGAATCCAAGATCGCGGATGGCCTGCTCAGCCGAAAGTGCCGCCGGATCCATAACGCCCGGCTTCGGAAGAATCTCGATTGCCGGACAGGGCTGGTGTGGACTGAGGGCTGAGCCCTGACCGCTGACCGCTGACTGCTGACCGCTGATTTCGTAAGTCTCTACGACCGCATCGCACAGCAACCGCCCAGCAATGTCGGACACGGCAGATAGATCAAGCGATCCGCGCAGATAGAAAACACGCGATCGAATCAGCGTCGGCGGCCTATCACAATCCCCAGCCGCGTTCCCGCCGAGGAGAAACCGATCCACGCTAATTGGCCGCGGAGCCTTCTCCGACACTTCCACGCGCCAGATCGAGTGGCGGGACGCTTTGCGCTCGTCATTGGCTTGCATTTGACTCGCGATTGTAGGCTGGGTGGCCCACTTTTTCAAAGGTGGGGAACTCGCACTGGATTTGAATTCGGGTCCCCCACGTCTGAAGACATGGGCCGCCCGTCGGACTCCTTGGTTCACTTCACTTCAGTCGGGTCGAGGACCCGACCTGCATGGCTACGATGCTTAGGCCGGCAATGATAGCACACCCGCCTCCGTCGTCGGTTTAGGAACCACCTCGCCGTGGAAACGCAGGCTCTCAATATGCAATTCGACTGCCTCTGTGATCCGCTTCTCCACCACTTTGCGTGTTTTTCCCGTGGCCACACAGCCGGGCAAATCGGGAACATACGCCGACCAGTTCCGCGGACCACGTTCATAAATTACCGTGTATTGTTTCACCGCGGGTTCTCCAACTGCGCCTGCCGCCAAACACTCTGTAATGTTTTGGGATGGACATCCTCGTTGGGGTGGCCCGATACCGTCACAGTACCCTTCTTCGCCGGATGCCGAAGCTGACAATGGCTGCCGCGAGTCCGGTCAATCACCCAACCATCCTTCCGCAATATCCTGAGCACTTCGCGAACCTTCACCATGATAGCATATCACGCGATGACCCGCATTTCCACTGGCTACTCACTATCAGCCATGAAAGAAGAAGCCCGGTGGCGAATCACCACCGGGCTCCTTGGTTCACTTCACTTCAGTCGGGTCGAGAATCCGACTTACATGGATTGATCACGATGCACGACGCTTACGAGATGAAGCGCGCCTGGACTTCGGAAGCGGGCCGACGCGGGTGATGTGCACCGGGTCACAGTGGATCCAATCTTCCCAGTCTTCTACGCCTCTCGAAGATTTGCCAGATAGAGCAATAAAAACCAAGGTCCGACTCACGGCGATCATCTCCGGGTGCAAAACATTGTAGGCTTGCCCGCCGGACATGTAGATTCTGAAACCTTCGAACGGATGACGTCGAATCAGACTAACAAGTTCCTTTGCTCTCATGGGCTCAGCCTAACAAACCCATAATGAAATGCCAATCGTAATTCGGGATTCGAGCCCCACAGCCGTTTGATACACGACCCCCTCAGGCATGACTGCCGGACACGCTTCACGAAGCTCACGGCTGATGTCTGAAGATCGGGTGCCAGGACGCCTCGCGGCACCCGGCGGGCTGGCCCACCTTTTCAAAGGTGGGGAACTCGAACTACATTTGAATTCGCGTCCCCCACGTCTGAAGACATGGGCCACCCGTCCTGGCGGAGCCTTCTCCGATACTTCCGCGCCCCACATCGAATGGCAGGACGCTTTGCGCTCACCATTGGTTTGCATCTGGCTTGCGATTGTAGGCCGAATGACGCGCTACCACAATCGCCATGCCACCAAAGTTACGATGACGGACACTGACGCGCGCAAAGAAAGAGCCCGGCGGCTTGAAAGCAACTGGGCTCTTCTTTTTCTACGCTTCGTTGCGGCGGGTCATGGGCAACCGGCACAACCCATCATTTACGCTTGCGCCGTGAGCTATTCTTGATCGGCTTGAGGCTAGTCACCAAAAGAAGATCGACTGCCTCTGCCGTATGCTCTGAATCGACCACAATAATGGTCCGCCCACCCGGTGTGATGGCCAGAAATTCCGGGTGCTTTACGTCCAAATGCCGCCCGTCTGCAATGAAAATCCGAAATGGGACAAATGGACGGGAGTTATAATGCTTACGCAACTGCTCGATGGTCATGCTACCGTCTCCGAAAAGAGTCGCATAACTATTATTGCATTCAAGACTGCACAAGTCCATCGCAATAAGAGAAAGAGCCCGGCGGCTCAATACCACCGGGCTCTGTGATTCACTTCACTTTTGTCGGGTCGAGGACCCGACCTACATGGCTGGACATCGAGAGCATCATTATGGATACGAAGCTAAGATTTCTTTCGCCTGGACCGGCCATTGGGGCGGGCGTTCTTGTAGTCGAGCGAGGTGACCAGCAACAAATCAACGACGGAATACTCTTCGCCTTCAGAAGCCACCACAAATGTTCTTTGGGCCTGTGGTGCAATCGAAAGGTATTCCTGATGCCCCACATAGAACCTGCGCCCATCGGTCAAACTGATGGTAAACGGCTTGAACGGCTCAGCACGATAAGCCTTTCTCAATTGCTCAATGGTCATTTCAGCAACTCCGAAAACAGCCTCATCACCATTATTGCATTCAAGACAGGACAAGTCCATCGCAATAAAAGAAAGAGCCCGGCGGCTCAATACCACCGGGCTCTTCTTAATCTGCTGAGTAGTGGTGGGCCATGCCCACCCTACAAAACTTTGCCGATCAACAGCCTACGCGTCCGAATTGAAGTCGCCGCTGTCGAGGTTGCTCAGCGAGACGTTTTGCAAAATAGCGATGTCGACCAACGTGTCGACGGCGTCGCTGTTGGCGCCTCCACCATTATCGACTGCCACGGCAATACGCACGTTCGAGCCGCTCGTATAGGCGACCAGGTACGCGTCATTGTCCGTTAAGGTAGCTCCGTACACGATCGTCCAACTCGTCTGGTTTGCCAGGGCATCAGCAGCGTTGGTGTAGTCACCAATGAGGCCGACGATGTCAGCGTTGGCCACGGTTTGGCCGTCGCTGCCCAATTGGACGAAGGTGTTGTTGCCCGCGGCGCCGCTGTTGGCACTGGTGTCCACCAGATCGGTGACCGCCGCGAATGCTTCGATGGAGCTGATGTCCCAGATGAAGATGTCATTGCTGGAAGTGCTGGTCCCGGCGTTAAAGTCGGTGATGGTGTCGGTATCAGCCTGGGCAATGTTATCTTGATCGAACGTGTCGTTGCCGCTGCCACCGGTCAACAAGTCGGAGCCGGCATCACCTTGGATGCGGTCGTTGCTGTCACCGGTGATGATAATGTCCGCACCAGCACTACCACGAACGCTGTCGATACCCGAGCCAGTCGTGATGGCGATGGCACCGGCCGCGCCCCCATCAACATTGTCAAAACCGCCGGTAAAGGCACTGGCGTCCACGATGTCGGCAGTGATGAGACCATCGATGTCCAGGGCGATACCACCGATTACGATGATGGACTCCGTCGCTGCCGTGTTGTTCAGCTGGAGGGCCTGCAGATTGTTGCTGCCACCATCGGCGGTGCCCGTGCATTCCAGGTTCAAGGTTTCAAAAGAAGTGGCGATCAGGTCACCGGCCATGTCGGCGGTGGCGGCTCCGTTCAGCTTCAAGCTGAACGTATTGGTGGTGGTATCGTCGCCGTCCAGGGTCACCGTGGTGGCGTTGGCGCCACCATCCGCCGTGAACTCGACGACGCCGCCATCAGGGATGGTGATCATGCGGGCCGTAGCGTCCTTGCCGGCGACCGTCGCGTTCTGGGCGGCCCAGTGCGTGACGTTGAGGTCTCCGCCGAGGACGTCCGTAGTGCGGATCGTCTCGACGTTGGAGACATTGCCCTGGTCGGCTGTGGTGCCGACAAAGTTCGCCGAAGTCGATTCTAGGACGTCGACGGTGGCGGCGGCGCCACCATCGACCGTATCGTTCGCGTTGAAGTTGCCACCGAAGCGAAGCGTGTCATCTCCGCTACCACCGGTGACGGTTGCATTATTGACACCGAGCAGAACATCAATGTCGCCCGAAGCTCCCGAGCCATTGACGGTGGTCACCGTCGCGTTCAGGGCGGTGTCGATCGTGATGTCCTGGCTGCCGGAAATATTGAGCGTCGCAAACGAGTTGCCCAAACCATCCACCAGATCGAACAGGTTGTTGGCCACGCCGCCCATACTCTCAAGATTGATGGTCTCGAAGCCACTGCCGGCCGCGGACGGTTGCAGGGTCACGGTCGGTTCGCCAGCCGCAACGGTCACACCGGTGATGTTCAGATCGACCGAATCGTTCGCTGCCGCAAGGGCCGCGGCGAGCACCGTGATGGTCGTATTCTGGGTCGTGTTGGTCATGCCCACGGTCGAGGCAAACGTCTGGATGTTCATGACCGTCAGATCAGCACCCGAGTTGTTGTTGTTGATCGTGGTGATCGAGTCCGCATTCAGCATGTTGAGCGTGGTATTGTTGGCATCCGTGATCTCCAGATTGAAGATATTGACGCCGCTCAAATTCGCGGGCGTGGTCGTTCCGCCATTTTGGAACTGAACGCTCAGAGTATCCGTCCCGGTCCCGGTGCTGATGTTGTCTGCGTTGTTCAGCGTCTGGAACGGGTTCCCGCCACTGATTTCCAGACTACCGTCGATAGAATCGTCGCCGCTGCCGCACACAATGGTATCGGTCCCCAAAGTGAGGCTTTCGCTGCAGCCGGGGGGGGCGATGCAATCGTCATTGGGCTCATCGCAGGTCTCGTCCGTCGCACACGGATCGGTGCCGTCAGCACAGACACCATTGGCGGGATCGGTCAGATCGCAGGTCTCAGTACCGTTGCAGAACAGGCCGTCGTCGCAGTCAACGTCGGCGGTACAGGTGGGAGTCTCAACACAACCGCCCGTGCCAGCGTCGCACGTGAAACCAGCGTCGCATACGACCGCATCGTTTACGCAGTCACCCGTGTCGCCATCGCACGAATCCGTCGTGCAGAGGTCGCTGTCGTCACAATCCTTGGCGGTGTTGTCGCACAGGCCGGACACGCAGGCGTCGTCAGTGCAGAGATCGCTGTCGTCACAGTCAACGGCCGCTGAGCAGGTCGTCACGCAAACTCCGCCCGAACATTCCTGGCCGGCGTCGCACACAACATCGGTATTCACGCAACCGGTGGCCGAATCGCAACTATCGTCCGTGCAGGCATCGCTGTCGTCGCAATCCACGGCCGCGTACGAGCAAGTGCCGCTGACACAAGTGTCGGTCGTGCAGGCGTCGCCGTCGTCGCAGTCGGCGTCGGTATCGCAGGTCGTGATGCAAGCGTCATTGGCTTCGTCACAGCTTTCGCCGTCGCCGGTGCACTGGTCCGTGCCCGCCACGCAGGAGCCTGCGTCGGTGTCGCACGTTTCGGCACCATTGCAAAACAGGTCGTCGTCGCAGTCCGTGTCATCCGTGCAAGGTTCGGCGGTCGCCTCGAACTCGCAGGTCCCGGTGGCGGTCTCGCCGGCCTCGTCCGTCGCCGTCGCGGTCACCGTCACGGTGCCTGCGGCGGCCGGAGTGACGCTCGGGGAAGCCGTGGCGCCGTCCGCCACGGTTCCATTGGTTGCGTCCGTGGTCCAGGTGGCTGCGCCCTGCCCGAAGGACACGCTCACGGTCACCGTGGTGGCCGTTCCCGCCTCACCCGCAGTGGGACAATTGACCGTGACCGTCAGTGGGCAACCGATCGCCATGAGGATCGGTACAGCCAGTAGAACTGCCCCGATTTGACACAGCCGTGTGAAACGGGCCTTTGTTTGTTGTGAACGTTGCATTAGAATTCCTCCAGTTTCGTGATTGAATCTTCGTTTTTGGTTTCGAAAGTTATTTCGCAATTAAATTCCGGATCGCCGTCCACAGGCGAGCCCGGCCTAGTTCCATCGTCACAGGCGATCAGGCTGCTACGCCTCAATCGGCCAGTATTTGTTGTTTCTCCTGAAATCCTTCAACGACGAGTTTTGTCGCAAAAAAGGCCGCCAACGCGCCAACGCGGCTCCTCTTGCGGCAATGACGATCAAATAATCCCCCGACAACACAGAGGATACGCTCCAAGGCCATTGCGGCGAAATTGTACGGGCTGACCACTTGAAGTCAATACTCTTTTTTCGGAAAAACCCGTCAAGATCGACGCTCAGGGAAACGGCCACAGCGAGCACGTTCCGCGCCGCGCCGATGCAGAGAGCTATCGTCCCTTGGCAGAGCCGCTCTTGAGGATTTTGAGTTCTTTTTTGATGCGTAAGTCAATGTGATTCATACGTCAATCGCGCGCGGCACACCACCGGCGATGCCGATCTGCCTCATGTGCGGAGACCTCGATGAGCTTATCACATTGGACAACATAGGCTTAGTTTGTCATGTTTCTCCATTCGCCGGGGATCTGCGTACCCGGCGGTCCCGCGCTGAACTCGCTCGTCATTTGCCATAACGCAAAGGGAACCAATAGTTTATTTCTCCGAGAAAAGCTGGCAACGCGATCTCACTCGCCTGGTCGCGCGGCTGCGGCGTGCAGGCTTTCCAGCACTGATATGACGTGGCGGGCGATGTCCTGTTTGGTCCCGCTGAGCGGTTCGGACCACCCTTCTTGACGATGCAGGATGCGAATTGTGGCCCGATCCGAACCGATGTTTTTCGGACCATTGGCCACTATGACGTCGCAATTCTTGCGTTTGAGCTTGGCTTCCGCGCGGCGCTCGCCCTGGCGGTCGTCCATCGCAAAACCGATGACCACGCGCCGGCCCTTCGTTTGGCACAATGCGGCGCAAATATCTTCTGTGGGCTCGAGGCGGACCTGCAATGGTTCGTCGCTCTTGGCACGTTTGTGGCTCAATTGCTCGCTGGGGCGATAGTCGCAGACCGCCGCGGTCAGGATAGCTGCATCACAGTGCTCAAACTGGGCCTTGCAGGCGTCTGCCATCTCCGCGGCAGTGGTAACGTGGATCATTTTCACTCCCGGCTCGTCTGGCAAGTCAACCGGCCCGGCAACGAGAACGACCGCATGGCCTCGATCCCGGGCGGCGCGGGCGATGGCAAATCCCTGTTTGCCGGTCGAGGGATTGGAAATGAAGCGCACCGGATCAAAGTGCTCGCGGGTCGGCCCGGCGTTGACGAGAATGCGGATTGCGGATTGCGGATTGCGGATTGCAGAATCCAAGACCCTCTCCCGAATAAGCGGTCAGCGGTCAGCAGGATCCCGCACCAACTTTGCACCAACCTTCACCACAAAAGTTGGTGCGGGGCTAAATATGCGGAAGCGGAGTGGTTCTCACTCTTCACTCTTCACTTGACCCGTCGCTTGCGCTCTGGGCTCTGATTCAGCACTTTTTCTTGGCGGATCGGAGCGCAATTGGCGTGCGACGGCCTCGACGATCGTTGACGGCTCCGCCAACCTGCCGGCGCCGACCGTTCGACAGGCGAGCCAGCCCTTGTCAGGCCCGACGAAGAAATAGCCTTCCTGCTGCAAGTTTTTGACGTTGGCTTGCACGACCGTGTTGTTCCACAGGCGCTCGTTCATGGACGGCGCAAACATCACGGGGCAATCGGCGCTCAGGACCATCGTGCTGACCAGATCGTCGGCAATGCCGTGGGTGACTTTGCCGATCATGTTGGCGGTCGCCGGTGCAACCAACATCAGGTCGGCGGATTCGGTCAGTTGGATGTGTTGTTGGCCTCGGTCGTCGTGGGAACGCCACAATGTCCTGAACACCGGCCGGGCGGT
>JACZTW010000083.1 GCA_022573485.1 Planctomycetota bacterium | reverse complement strand
CACCCACGCATGTTTCCATTGCGGTTCACGTTTTTCTACAAACGCCGCGATGCCTTCGTGCGCATCCGACAGCTTCATCAACTCGTCGAGGTACAGCTTCTCCGCCTGATCCAGATGCGCCATCACTTGGTCTTTCGTCATGCAGGTCGTAGCGCGCTTGGCCAGACGTACCACCGGACGGGACAGCTTGCGTATCCTGTCCAGGTACTCATCCACTTTGCGCTCAAACTCATCCGCCGCATATACGTCGTTGACCAGCCCGATGCGATGGGCTTCCTTCGCATCCACGATCATTCCAACGACGTTGAGTTCAATCGCCTTTTTGATCCCGATCTGCGGCGGAAGAACACAAGCCGCCACCGGCGGAAACACGCCGACCTGCACTTCCGGCTGACCGAACTTGGCGCGATCTGATGCCAGCACGATGTCGCAAAAGCACGCCAGTTCGCATCCGCCGCCCAGCGCCGCGCCTTGCACGGCGGCAATCGTCAACGCATCGGTAGCCGCCAGCTTCCTGAAGATGCCGTGGAACACGTGAATCATGTCCTCGACGTTTTCCGCGGAATGATCGGCCACATCCACGCCGGCGCTGAACGCTTTGCCGTGGGCCCGAATCACAATGGCCGCCAGGTCCGCATCGGCGACCGCCGATTCCAGCACCGTGTTGAGCTCCGCCATCATGGGATTGTGCATCACGTTCAGAGGCGGCCGATTAAGCGTCACCGTTGCGATTCCGCCCGACGTCTCGGCATTGAAAAACTCATAATCACTCATAGGGTCATGCCATTACCTACCTGCCACTGATCTCATCGCCAGGGTTCCCCGGCGCCTGACTCACCTTCACTCCATTCGTGGGCAGCGATGCTCCGCATATGCCGCAATGCTCAAACTGCGCCGGCATGCCCTTGACGCCGCACGACGGACACTCCTTGACATAAGGCCCCCACAGAAACTCACTCGAACCACCTTCCGCGGCCCGACGACGCAGACCGACATAATCGGCCTTGCGCTTCTCCACGAAAGCGGTCATACCCTCGTGCGGTTCCAGACTTGTGTAGTGAATCGCCAGCCAGTCGCGAGCGTGACCGGCCGTCGCATGCCAGGACAAGTCCTTCCAGAAATTCAAATGGGCCTTGGTATAGCGCGTACACTCGAAGAACTTGTTGACGATTTGATCGCACAGATCCGCCACCACTTCGTCGAGCACCGATAAATCAATGGCGTAGCCGTCCTGGCCTTTCTGGGCCTTGCGCACCTCTTCCGCCGTGACCCGCGATTCGAACGGGTTCTCCCAAGGGTCATTGTTCCAGTCCCCCAGGTACTTTCTTGCGCCGGAGAACTTCGTACAGAATTCACCGTCCGGTCTCTTGACCGTCGGCACGACTGCATTGACCAATCCCATCGCCAACGATGTGTAGGCGGCGTAACGCTGGTTGAGGAACAAGATGCCGCGCGCCTTGCGGTCGCCGACATGGATCGGAAGCCACTGCGTAGAACCGCCGCAGGCCACCGAGCCGACGTTGGTGCCGACTTGAGCGATGAAGGCATGTTCGCCCATCACCGCCAGGTCACATGCCAGTTGGCTCTCGTTGCCGCCACCCACCGCCATTCCATTCAGTCGCGCGATGACCGGCTTGGCGCAGTTCGTGATCGACTCAATGTAGCTCTTGAAGCAACACATGTACTTCCAATAGTCGCGCGGTCGCTGGGTGTAGTTCGCTTGATATTCCTTGACATCGCCGCCGGTGCAGAAGGCGCGATCTCCCGTGCCGGTAAAGACAACGACGGCCACACTGTCATCCCACGAAGCGTCCTGAAAAGCCTGCGTCAGTTCGCGCAATGCGGGCGTGCTGTATGCGTTGAGGTTGTGAGGCCGCTTGATCGCGATGCGGGCCACCCAGCCCGACTTCTTGTAGTCAACCTCCTCGAAATGGAACGACTCGGCCGCTTGGCTTGGGAACATGCTCATAATTGGGTCTCCGGCGAGCGTCCATCCAGTCGCGCAAGGACCGATAGAGGCTCACCCCAAAACGGTACTCGAACGAACGTTCGATCTTACCTCAGAACCAAAAACTGACCCGCCCGTCCCCGGCGCGGATCAACCTGCTGTCCCTTATTATCAGTCACAATCCGGCGTCAGTCAAGAGTAATCTGCCAATATACGACCTTGACAGTGAGATACATATAGCGCATAGTTCCTTATGGGGCACTTAAATCGTGGAGAGACGGTTCTTATGATATCCAATAAAACTGAACGGATGTTCGACTCTCCAAAGGGCGGTTCCTTGGCCGCTACGGGTGAAAACCGTGCCACACGGGACGAGCGGCTGAATCATATCCTCAACGCGGCGACGATCGAAATCGCCCGCGTGGGATATGAGAAGGCCTCCATGCGCATGGTGGCAAAGGCCTCCGGCGTGAGCCTGGCGGGATTGTATCATTACTTCGACAGCAAGGAGAAAATGCTCTTCTTGATTCAGTTCCGGACGTTCGCGGCACTGTTAAACAACCTTCGTGAGAAGCTGCACGGTGTAAACGATCCAGTGGAACAACTGCGCGTGATGGTGCGTGCCCATGTGGGCTATTTCGCCGACCACATGGCGGCACTGAAGACCTGCTCGCACGAACTGGATTCTCTGTCCGGTCAGGCCTATGACGAGACCCGCGCAATTCGGAAAGAGTATTACGATTTATCACGCTCCATCATTGAGCGCATATTGGATGCCCATTCGCCCGGCAACACGTTTGATCGCCACGTGGTCACCATGTCGCTTTTCGGAACGCTCAACTGGTTGTACCGCTGGTACGATCCCAAGCGAGACCGCTCGCCCACGATGATCGCCAATCAGATTGCGACGCAATTCCTCGATGGGATTGTCGGCACGCCACACGCTGGGAAGTAAGCGCGCGATTGTGGCGAGGTTTGCACGATAACGCTTTCGATCGCCGTGTTGCGTCTGAGTTGGAAGATCCACAAGAAAGAATCGACTCCGAAACGCTACAGGCGGCATCGTAGACTCTTACGAACCGCGAGGTCCGTTCGGCGCCAAGGAGATCGGCGAGGGCAGCACGCTGCCCGTGCTCGGCGCCGTGGCCCACGCCATCGCCAACGCAACCGGCGTCTGGATCAAAGACCTGCCCATCACACCCGAAAAGATTCTCACTGCCATACGCGAAAAGCAAAGCCTGAAACAGAGTGTCTGCCAATAGCAGGTAATCTGCGCGGCCCGTTCGAGCAGCGTGAAGAGTGAAGCGGAGGACGGGGGGAGTTTACTGAACATAGTATCTCCCCGTATGGTGTCTTTATTCGGCCGAATACCGTATGACCGTCTAGGCGGTTGTGGGCCACGTCCGAGCAAGGTTTATATTTTGGCGGGGGATGTGGCCTACGAACTCCGCATCAACGTCTTGCCTGCGGGCGACGGCGAGGCCGCGTGACGTTCAGGTCTAGGGAATTATCTAGGGAATTACTTTTGGACCCGAATAGCCCTGAAAGGCTTGGAATCGACTTCGCGCGGTTTCGATGCTGCGACCGCTGTTTCGTTCATAAGCCGCTGTTTCGGCATGTTTTAGGCACTGGGCGATACAGGACTTGAACCTGTGACCTCCTGCGTGTCGAGCAGGCGCTCTAGCCAACTGAGCTAATCGCCCCAAGCCGGTCGATTATTAAATACGAACGACAACGATGTGTCAACGCGCTGCCGCAGCGGGCTTGTACATCGGTCTTAATTGGGGAATAATCGCGTTCTCGCAAGATCGAAGGATCATTCGTTGCAGAGTCCGTCGGACGACTCTCATAGACAATCGTGAGAAACTGCCGCGTGAGTTCGTGTTGTAGATATTCTTTGGCTGCGGCGTCTTTCGCATGTGTCCTCTTGTGCGGCTGTGTCGGGCCGACGGCGAGGCCGGATTCGCACGGCGAACGTGCCCGTTCTGAAGCTCGCGTGGCGGAGATCGATTCGCCCGCCGGCCTGCACAGTTCTGTGCCCAATCTCGTCCGCGGCGATGACGGCAAAGTCTACCTGAGTTGGATCGAACTCGACGCGGCAGCCAATCCGACGCTGCGGTTTTCCGTGTGGCAGGGTGGCGGCTGGTCGCGCGCCCGGACCATCGCCGCAGGCGAGGACTGGTTTGTCAACTGGGCCGACTTTCCGTCGATGGCGGTGCTCGCAGACGGCACGTTGGCCGCCCACTGGCTGGCCAAGAGCGGGCCGGACACCTATGCCTACGATGTCAACATCGTGATCTCACGCGACGGTGGAGAGAGTTGGAGCGATCCAATTGTCCCGCACCGCGACGGCGTACAGACCGAGCATGGCTTCGTTTCGATGGTGCCGCTGACGCCGCAGCGGTTGGGCCTGTTCTGGCTTGACGGGCGCGAGATGGCCGGCGAGGGCCATGCGGCCGGCGGCGACATGGCGCTGCGCTTCACCACACTCGATGCCGACGGTACGCTCGGCCTAGAGCAAGTCGTGGATTCGCGGGTCTGCGAATGCTGTCAAACCGATGCCGTACGCACGATGGCCGGCGATGTGATTTTGGTCTACCGAGATCGCTCGCCGCTGGAAGTTCGCGACATCGGCATCGCGCGTCTGAGCGGCGGTGAAATCAGCGATCCGGAGATCTTGCACGCCGACAACTGGCGCATCAAGGGTTGCCCCGTAAACGGCCCGGCCATCGACGCCGGGGGCACGACGGTCGCCGTGGCTTGGTTCACACAATCCAGCCTGAGCAGCACCCACGTTCGGCTCGCCATCTCGCGCGACGGCGGGCGGTCATTTGGAGATCCGATCCCAATCGACGAGGGCCATCCGCTGGGGCGCGTGGCGGTGCTGGTTCTGCCGGACCATTCCGTGCTCGTAGCCTGGCTGGAGAGCGCCGAAGAGGGCGCCGAAATACGGATTCGGATCGTTCGGCCTGATGGAGCGATTGAGCAGTCGTTCGCCGCTGCACCGACGCGCCGCAGCAGGGCATCCGGATTTCCACAGTTGGCGCTCGTGGGTGATCAAGTCCTGCTGGCGTGGACGGATGCGAGCGACGGCTCCCGCGTTCGGACTGCCCGAATCAACATCCCCTGAGCACTGGCGTTCGTCGTCGCCGTGCGTACGTGGTATATTCTCCGGCAATGAGCGACAGTGATTGGCCAATTGATCTTCGGGGCGTCCACAAGACTTACAACAGGAAGATCAAGGCCCTGCGCGGCGTGGATGTGCGTGTGGGGGCTGGCGAGATCTTCGGCCTGCTCGGGCCCAACGGCGCCGGCAAGAGCACCCTGGTCAAGATCATGATGACGGTGGTGCTGCCGAACCGGGCTGAGGGCACGATCCTGGGCCAGCCGATCGGGCACAAGCCGACGCTGCGACGTGTCGGGTATCTCTCCGAAGACCACAAGTTTCCGCCCTACCTCACCGGCGCGCAAGTGCTGGATTTTTACGCCCGCCTCTCCAAAGTGCCCGCTGACAAACGCAAACGCGAAACAGGCGTCTGGCTGGAGCGGATGGGCATGTCCAAATGGGCCGACACGCCCGTCAGCCAGTATTCGAAGGGGATGTTGCAGCGCATCGGTATCGCCCAGGCACTGCTGCACGAGCCGGACGTCATTCTGCTGGACGAGCCGACCGACGGCGTCGATCCGATCGGCCGCAAGCAGATCCGCGAGATCCTCGTGGAGCTGAGGCAGGCTGGCAAGACGGTTTTCATCAATTCCCATATCCTGAGTGAGCTGGAAATGGTCTGCGACCGGGTAGCCATCCTGGTTCACGGGCAGGTCGCTCGGCAGGGCACGGTGGAGGAACTGACCGCGCACAGCTTGAGCTATCAAGTCACGACAGCGGACGGAATTGACTCGCTTCGCGACGAAATCGTCCGGCTCGGGGCGGAGGTCGCGGACCGGACGGTCACTATCAAAGGCAACGACGCCGGCGCGGTGAACAAGATCATCGACTTCCTGCGCTCGAAGGAAATCATGATCGAGTCCGTCCGGCCGACGCGCTGGTCGCTGGAGGACGTGTTCATCGATGCCGCCAGTTCGTTGAATGAAGAAGGATGAATCATGGCATTTTGGGCCATCGTCAGTGACACGATCAGGGAAATTCGCGCGAAGAAGCTGTTCTGGGTGACGTTGATGCTCTCCGCAACCTGCATCGCAAGCTTGGCCTGCATCAGTTTCGATGAGCAGGGCATGAAAATTCTGTGGCACCGCATTCCAGATTTTTCGCTGTCGACGAGCGATCCCTTGTTCGCCAGCAGCATCAGCACTTTCGTGCTCAGTCCATTTCTGATCGGGATGTACGTGGGCAAGCTGGGCACTATTCTGGGGTTGGTCGGAACGGCCGGCATCTTCCCGAGAATGATGGAGAGAGGTTCGATCGATTGCATCCTGGCGCGTCCGATCTCACGTTGGAAACTCTTCTTTGCCAAGTACGTCGGCGGCCTGATGTTCATGGTCATCCAGGCGAGTTTCTTCGTTGTCGGCTCATTCCTGGTTGTGGGCATTCGATGGCAGGTGTGGCTTCCGGGTTATCTCTGGAGCATTCTTCTGCTTGTCGTCCTTTTCAGCTACCTGTACTGCGTCAGTGTGGCTTTTTCGATCTGGACGCGCAGCGCGATGGCGAGCCTGCTGTTGACCCTGGCCTTCTGGTTTTTGATCGCGAGCTTGCAGGGCACCCGTGATTTGTTTGAGTACTACACCGAGGCTGACCAGTTCAAGCCTGCAAAAAAGGCACTGCGGATTGCCGCGAGGCTTACCCCACAGACCGGCGAGATTACCATTATGGCGGATCGACTGATGGATCCGACGGATCCGACTCGCCACGTGGACAGTGCGTTTTTCAAGGCCCAAACGCCCGGACTCTCCGCCGGCGAGCGCCAACGAGCGCTGGAACATCAAAAGGCAGCCAAGTTCGGTTCGTGGTTTTCCTCGATTGGCTCGTCGCTGCTCTTTGAGGCGGTGGTCTTGCTGTTGGCCGGTTGGCGGTTCTCGCGCAAGGACTTCTGACCGTTCCAGCCACCCGCTAAAGCTGGTGGCAAACAGGAACATTTGCCTGTGCGTTTCACGCTTCATGAGAAATCTTGTTGTCAATCGAGGTCGGAGGAAGTGCGAATGAAGACCGCGTTTATTTTGAACGTGATGTTGGCCGGCCTGCTGGTACTAGCCGTGGCCAAACCCGTTGCAGCCCAGAACCAGAAGGAGTCCGTTGATCGAGTGCGCGAACTCGAAGAAATGGTGCGCCGGCTGGCCGAGCGCGTGGCCGATCTGGAAGCGCGGCTGGATCAACAAGCGCGCCCGCCGGTCGCTCAGGAAATCCCCGAAGTGCACCACGGCGATATCGAGACGCGGGTGGCCAAGCTCGAAGAGCGCGCCAACAAACACCCTCATCCCATGCAGATACACTGGAAGGAGGGCCTCCGAATCGATTCGGACGACGGGCTCTTCAAGCTCAGGATCGGCGGCCGGATCCAGTTGGACGGGGCCATCATGGACGCCGACAACAACCTAGAGAGGCGAGGCATCGGCGACCTCGAGGACTCGCTCGAGTTTCGTCGCGCCCGGATCTACATCCAGGGAGACATCTACGAAGATTACTTCTTCAAAGTTCAATATGACTTCGCCGGCGGAGACGCCGACTTCCAAGACGTCTACATGGGCATGCGCAATCTGCCCTACGTGGGCAACATCAAGGTCGGCCACTTCAAAGAGCCGTTCGGCCTGGAAGAACTCACCAGCAGCAACTACATCACGTTCATGGAGCGCTCCACCGGCAGCGAGGCCTTTGTGCCCAGCCGCAACACGGGCCTGATGCTGTACAACACTGCTTTCGACAAGCGCATGACTTGGGCGGCTGGTGTATTCATGGATACGGGTGACTTCGGTGACGGCGAATTCAACGACGGCTTCAACTACACCGCCCGTTTGACGGGCCTACCGTGGTACGAGGAGGACGGCCGCAAGCTGCTGCATTTGGGCGTTGCGTACAGCCACAAGAATTTTGAGGGTGATCGCCGCGTGGGCGACAGTTTTGGACGATTCCGTGCCCGGCCGGAGGCACACCTCGCCCCGCGGTTTGTCGATACGGGTCGCTTCTTTCTGGAAAGCGCCAACCTGCTTGGCGTGGAGGCCGCCTGGGTCCACGGCCCGTTCTCGCTGCAAGGCGAGTACGTTCACGTGTTTGCCAATGGACTCGATGCGTTCCGCAGCAGCAACCCGGACTTCAATGCCTTCTATACCCAGGCCAGCTACTTCCTAACCGGTGAGCATCGCAAGTACAAGCAAGCCTCCGGAACGTTCACGCGTGTTAGACCTCTGAGGAATTTTCGCGACGACGGCGGACGAGGGGCCTGGGAGGTGGCAGCCCGTTATTCCTATATTGATCTCGACCGGGCCGGGATCAACGGCGATCGGCTGGACGACTTCACTCTCGGCCTGAACTGGTATCTCAATCCGAACATGCGCGTGATGTTCAACTACGTTCTTGCCGATTCGGAGGATCGCGGCGATGCCAATATCTTCCAAATGCGCTTCCAGGTTGATTTCTGACATGGAATCGCCTGCCGTAGCTCGGCGTCGGCGCCGCCGTCGGCATCGCTTGCAATGTCTGTTCTGCATCGGCTAGAATAATACTCCACGGTCGGGCAGTTCAACGAACCCGGATTCCGGAGGCGACCATGAACCGATCGGGCATGAATCTGACGTGGGCGGCCTTGATGCCGCTTTGCGCTTGTCTCACCTTGATGCCTGTCCCCGCGCGCGCGGATCAGGAACCTGCAATCGGCACGGCTGTCGGCGAAGCGTATCCCGACTTTGTACTTCCGACGCTCGAAGGCAAGGACGTGCGGCTGTCCGACTATCGTGGCAAGAAGGTGCTCTTGATCCACTTTGCCTCGTGGTGAGCGGGCTGCCGTCGTCGACTGCCCGTGTGGCAGGAAGCAGTGCAGCCGTTCGTGAAGTCCGGCGAATTGGTCGTGCTCGGCGTGGTGCAGGAGCAGCATCCAAATCGCGCCAAACTGTACAAGCAATGGCGGCAAATCGACTGGCCGATCCTCGTGGATTCATTGAATCTTCTGGACCTGGCCGTGGTGCCGGTACCGGTGACAATCGACGAGTCGGGCATCGTCCGCCACGCTGGACGTATGCCGTCGTCGCTGGCGACCGAATTCGTGCGTAAGACGTACGACACGGTGAAGATTGGGAAGAACTTCAACCGCGCAGAGCGTGCGGATCCACAGAAGCTGCGTCAGCAAGTCAGCGAATCGGGCGGGCCAACCCGCCTCGCGGGCGCCGCGGCGTACCGCGATCTGGGCGATGCGTACTTTTTCCAACCCACGTCTGAATCACTCGATCGGTGTATCGAAGCCTATCAGCAGGCGATCAAGCTCGATCCGCGGGACGGGCGGGCTCATTTCCGGCTTGGCGCAGCGCTGCGGAAACGCTCCGAAAGCACACACCGCCGGCCCGGCGACGCCCAGGCTGCGGTGGCGCAATGGGGCGAGGCCCTGGCGACGAATCCGAATCAATACATTTGGCGGCGGCGGATCCAGCAATACGGTCCACGACTCGACAAGCCGTACAACTTCTATGCTTGGGTAGAGCAGGCGCGCAACGAAATCAAGGCGCGCGGCGATAAGCCCGTGCAACTGGCCGTCGAGCCGACCGGCTCGGAACTGATTGCTGCTCCGCGAGGCGGGCGGCGGGGACGCTCAGGTCCGGAATCATCCTCGGCCGATCATGCGTCGCTCGTGCAAATGAGAAACTCCGATCCACAGGGCAAGATCGTCCGCGATTCGAAGAACATGGTGACGATCGAGACGGTCGTTACGCCGGCGCGGGTCCAGCCGGGCCAGCGCGTGCGGGTGCGCGCCACCTTCCGCCTCAACGAGAAATCCCGGCCGTACTGGAACAACGAGGCCGGTGATGGTGTGACGATCTGGGTCGATGTGCCCGGAGTGTTCACGCTCGGCGAGGGCGAATCCAAATACTCGAATCCTGGCAAGGCGGAAACACGCGAGACGCGTGTGCTGGAATTTGAACTGACGGTCAGCGCCAAGTTGCCCGCCGGCGAAGTCGAGTTGTCCGCCTACGCCCTGTACTACATCTGTGAAAACAAAGGCGGCAAGTGTCTCTACCTGCGCCAGGACTTCAACGTCAAATTCGTGGTTGACCCACAGGCGCCGAAGATCCAATAGCACACGCCGCAACGGCGAAAAATCGACGAGCCGCGGGCTTCAGCCCGCGCGGATTCTCCCCGGGAGAGGATCGCCGACGGGCGCTTACTTGATCGCCAGCAGTTCCATGTCGAAGACCAACGTGGCGTTCGGCGGTATGCTCGGGGGGCTCCCGCTGGCTCCGTATGCGAGGTCGGGGGGGATGATCAACTTGCGCTTCTCGCCGACGACCATCAACCCGAGCGCTTCGATCCACCCCTTAATGAAGCCGCTACGACGTTTAACCAACGGCGTTCCCTGGCCATCGAGCGAGCTGTAGAACTTCGTCCCGTCCAACAGCCAACCCGTACAGTGAGCTTCGATGGTGTCAGTCAGCTCCGGGTTCGTGTCGCCGGTCCCTTCCACAAGCACGATCGATTTCAAGCCCGACTCGGTTGTCTCAAACTTCCGCCCGGTTTCTTTTTCTACCTTGGCGATGATGTCCTGCATTTGTTTCTCCGGTAATGCCTTCTTTTCTTCTTCAGCCTTCTTCATGGCCTCTTCGACCTTTGCCGAATCAAATTCGCTGACCAAGACCACTGACTTTATGACGATGGTTTCGACGGGCACGTTCGCCATTCGCGGCTTCGCATTCGTTTTTGTCTCGACAGCTTTGATCTTGTTGACGGTGTCCATTCCCTCAATGACTCGGCCGAAGACGGCGTAGGCTGCCCCGTCGCGGGCTTGGTCGAGGGCGGTGTTGTCCTTGACGTTGATGAAGAACTGCGACGTGGCTGAGTTCGGCTGGCCGCCGAGGCGGGCCATGGCAATCGTTCCCGTCTCATTCTTGAGCCCGTTCTTCCACTCATTCTCGATCCCCGGGAGCAGGCCGTCGGTCTTCTTGCTCATGTCCTCCGTGAACCCGCCGCCCTGGATCATGAAGTTGCCGATCACGCGGTGGAAAATGGTGCCGTTGTAATAGCCGCTGGTGACATACTGGTGGAAATTGAGCACGCTGATGGGGGCCTTCTCGGCATCGAGCCGGAGGACGATATCACCCAGCGTGGTCTCCATCTTGTAGTGCGGGTGCAGAGCGTCCGCCTGCGGAGCCGATTCCGCCAGCGGAGCCGGTTCCGTCGGCTTTGTGGTGGAATCCTGGGCCAATAAACCGGGAACGAACGATAGAGCGAGCAAGAATGAGCATAAACGAGTCATGGGTTGTCCTTTCATGTTTGCGTTGGGTTTGCCTCGCGCTGAGGGCCGTGCGAGCGACAGTTCGCACAGCATAGCGGATTGTGCCGCTCGGGGCAAATCGGACTCTGGACAGCTCCCCTGCGGGTCGCCGCTAAACTTCAATCGTCGGTTCATAGTTGGCGGTCGAGGCGGCGGTAGTGGATGGCCTCGGTGATGTGCTGCGGCTGGATAGGCTCTGAGGCGTCGAGGTCGGCGATGGTGCGCGAGACGCGGAGAATCTTGTCGTGGGCGCGGGCCGACAGGCCGAGCTGGGTCATGGCTTGGCGCAGCAGGCCCTCGCAGTCGGTGTCCAGCTTGCAGTGTTTGCGGATCTCCCTGCCGGTCATTTGATTGTTCAGCTTCAGTTTCGTCGAATCAAACCGCCGCCGCTGTCGCTCGCGGGCGTCGAGCACTTTCTGCCGCATATCGGTGCTGCTCGTGCCGTCGCGCGTGCTGCGCAGCTCGCGGTAGGGCACGACCGGAACCTCGATATGGATGTCGATGCGGTCGATGAGCGGGCCGGAGATGCGGGCCAGGTAGCGGTCGATCTGCTGCGGGTGGCACTTGCAGGTCTTGTTGGGATCGTTGAAGTAGCCGCAGGGGCATCCGTGCGTTCGATAGCGACTACAAACCATATCTTGTCGTGTTTCCAGCGTTGATTGTTCTTATCGGCGACTACCCTGACAACCCGATCACAGCGGGACAGGCTCTCACGAAGACACGTGCTGATCTCGGTCTGACCAAGAAGGCCCTAGCGTCGCTCGCTGGCGTAAACGAGGCCACAATCGCCCGTTGCGAGCAGGATCGCCGCTGCCAGTGGAGGTCGCTTCGCAAGATTAGAGCCGTTATGGGGTCTCTCCACTGTGATGAAGCGAATCGTAATACCAGTGTCAAGAGGCCGTCGGAGGCAAAGCTAACTGCCGAACAGATCTGGCCAGCGCGAGCCGCCGCAGCGCTATCGCAGTTCGATCTCGCCAAACTTGCGGGACTTGATGAAGGCACTATCCGCTACATCGAGAAGGGAAACCACAAACCGTCGGCTGCGACATTGCGGAAAATAGAGACCGCCTTTCGTGCAATCATCTGATGACCACGATGTGTTCGAGCAATGCTGCCCGCAGCAAGCCACTACCGTTGCTCGTTGCGATCTATGAGCGGGTTAGTACGCTTCTTCGCCACTTCGACTTGTAGAGCCGCAATCCTTGCGCGACG
>JACZTW010000082.1 GCA_022573485.1 Planctomycetota bacterium | reverse complement strand
CCACAACGCCGTCGGCGTCAACATCGGTGTCCGGCACGCCGCAACCGCACAGGCCCGCCGTTATCTTGTTGGCGTCCTGCGGGCAGGCGTCCGTGCAATTGGGTCGCCCGTCGCCGTCGCTGTCGGCGTTCCCGTTGCAGGAACAGTTCAGATCGGGATCGTTCGGGCACGGATCGAAACAGTCGGGCATGCCGTCGGCGTCGCTGTCCGTTTCAGAAATGCCACATCCGCAATCTCCCTCCGCAGTCTTGTCGGCATCGTTGGGGCAAGCATCGAGGCAGTCGGCCGTGCCGTCGCCGTCCGTGTCGGCGTCGCTCACGCCGCATCCGCACGTGCCCGGGCTGGTTTTCAGCGCGTCGGCGGGACAGCCGTCATTGCAGTCCAGCGTGCCGTCGGCATCACCGTCGTCATCTGCTACGCCGCAACCGCAACTGCCCGGCTCAATCTTATCCGCGTCATTCGGACAGCCATCGTTGCAATCAGCGGTGCCGTCGCCGTCGGAATCCGTGTCCGCCTGGCCGCAGCCACACTGGCCGGGGAGAGTCTTGTCTGCGTCGTTGGGACAAGCGTCATTGCAATCGGCCGTGCCGTCGTCGTCCGCGTCATCATCCAGGCGTGCCACATCCACATTGACCCGCCGAGGTCTTGTCCGGATCATTCGGACAGTCATCGACGCCAATGCACGGCCCCAGGTAATCACCGTGGCCCAAATGACTATCGACCTTGTCCTGTTTCACTTGCATCGTCTTGCCGTTGGCTACATGGCAGATCTCAACCTTGACCGGCGGAGCCGCCATTGCGGGCGCACCAACAAAAGCCAGTGCAAACACGAATCGACCAAGTTTCATGGGCATTTCGTTCATCTATCCTACCTACAAAGTGGCAGCCTGCGTCCTGCAGCTCGACTGCCGTCGGCTCTGAGGCTCATGCTCGAAGAGCGCGCGCCGAAGTCAGGCCGATGCTTCAAGGCTGACAGTGCATTCCTTTGAGTGCAAGTCATCCTCTATTGATTCCGCGCGCCTGCGGAGTACTTCCTTTCGGCCTGAGTCTCTGCATTGAAAGCGCGGTGAATTCTAGATCTTTCGCCGCGTGGGCGATCGACCGAGCCCGGCGTGCCGGCGTGCGGGGACCGGGCTTGTGCTTCTCCCTTGGAAAGCACCTTGACCCACCAACTGTATGTTTGGGAAGCGCCCTGGGCAAACAGCCGGCCAGCCTATCGGACGATGATGAACGGTGAAGTACGCCGTTGCCGGCGACGCGTCAGCAGCAAGCAGAATGAGAGGCGGCTGTCCGCGTTTGTTGCTTATGGCTGCTCTGCGGCTACCGCACGCTCTGCCTCATCCAAAGCACGGCGAAACGCAGCCCGTAATCGAAACAACGCGACGACAAGCCAAATCGTAAGTCCTACGAAAGCCAGAGCGACAACACCCGTGCCGCAACTGTACGCAAGCGGAGCTTGTGTCGCTGTCGTTTGAGTCGAAGTCGAAATCGTACCGGGAGACGATGCAACTGGCGTTTGAGTCGCAAGCGTACCCGGAGACGTTGCAACCGGCGTTTGATTCGCACCCAGATCCGTGAGCCAGATAGATCCAATCCCTGATAGCTGCAATATGAGAATTGCAGAGCACAGCCACCACATGATGAGCGTAAATGAGCGGATAAACTTGCGATCAGGAACGCGACACGCGAATTCCCGCAGGTACAGAAATACTCCGACCTCCGATACCAATCCTCCCAAACCAATGACCGTGGTGACGTACATGTAGAACTTTGACAACTCCGAGAGTAAGACCAGCATGAAACCGAGTGCGGAGACTAGGGCCATGATCGCACCTGCGCGTGTTACTTGCCTTAACTTGGCATCAGTATTCCGGTTCTTGTGTGCAGGATTCGGCGTGGATATTCGCCACACGATCAGCACGGTCAGCAATGCGTCCACGATGGAGACGACCGCCGAGCCTATCATGGTGGCTCCCGTGAGATCCGTAGAGACCGTCACGGCCCAGATGCCGGCGGCGATGCTGCCGCCGAGGACGAGGAGGAACATGATCAGAAGATTCCATAGCCACAGCGTCAGCCCGGATCGGACTCGGCGGAGCCAAGTGGGATCGCAGTGCCTGAGCCACAGCGTCGGCAAGCTAAACCACGCAGGAGCACCGCAAGTCGGGCACAATTGATGCCTTCTAGATCCTCTCAAATCGTTCCTGCAGCCCACGCAAGGCACGGCTGCTTCGAGGCCACCCGCTTGCTCGGCATCTTCGTTCAGTGGTGCAGCTGACGGTATCGAAATGCGGATCGGGCAACTGCACTCGGGACACTGGCCGTCACTTGCCAGTCCATAGAGGTTGTAGTCGCAGCCCACACAGGCCACGGCTTCTGTGATCGGGGGGCCACTGCCCGTCACGCGTGCGCCTCGGCCGGCGGGGAGCGCTACTTTACGATGCCGACTCTTGATGAGTACGACTACGCCGGCGCCGATGAGCAGCAGTACAACGAGAATTGAGAGAGCGAGTATTGACATTGGCCACTACGCCGTTAGAAACCGCCCCGATTGTAAGCCCGAACAAAAGATGTTTCATTCTCTCGGAATAGTCCCGCATCGTGGGCTGCGGCGGGCTGTCGCTCGGAAGTCCTGCTGGGGCAGATCAGGCACTTTGGCGGGTAAGCGGTCTGGTTCTGAAGCAACCTGCCGGTTCAAGTCATCACCTGACAGGGATACCGCAAACATAGGCGACGGTGGGATTCGAACCCACGAATCACGGATTTGCAATCCGCTCCCTTGGTCCACTCGGGCACGTCGCCACAACGAGTTATCAGTTTTCAGTTGTCAGTTTTCAGTCTTGAGTTTTGAGTGCTCAAGTGACTGCCAACTGAGCCCCGCGTGGGGCGGTTACTCATTATATCGTCCCCGGCCGCAGGGTCCAGCACCTCGGCGGGCCTATTCGAAAAGCACATAGCGCTGCTGCGGCACCGCGAAGCCCTTGAATTCGCCATCGACGAAATCGAACGGGCCGGTGTCCCACTCGTCCCCGTAATGATACAGGATCGTCTTGGCTTTGATCTCCGCGGGCATGTTCTGCAACTCGTGGATCAAGGGATGCACCGGATCCGGCTGGTCGAACAATTGCACATCGTGGAAGCACACTTTGGCAGCTTCCATCATTCGGGAGTAGGCCGGGTAGTCGTAGCGCGTGTCGCCGGAGAAGAACACCGTCTCGCCGGACCGCGTATCGGTGATGTACAGGCCGTAGGACGGCCAGTCGTACTTGCGTTCGACCTGGATGTGGTCGGTCGGGAAAATGTCGAAGCGGTAGCGCTTCAACAACGAGAATCCTTCGTGTTTCCGCTTGTCGAGTTTGAGGGCCAGGATGAAGAAGTAATCCTGCAACAGTGCGTGCCGGCCCTGAATGGCCCCCATCCCGCCCTTCAGCGAGGTGTCCCACAGGTTCACGAGCACGTTGATCGAACTGATGATCTGCGGCTTGAAGCCTTTACGCGCCTCCGGGTCGGCGAAGGCATAGGTGTTGGTCAGCGCCAGCTCTTCCAGTCCGCCGATGTGGTCGGCGTGCTGATGACTGATGAAGATGCGGCGGATCGCGGGATAGTTGATCCGCCCGCCCACATCGAGATAGCCGAACCCCGGCTTGTCCTTCAATTCGTCAAGCGCCCGAGGCCCCAGCGCGCCGAGATCGACCAGCAGCAGATCATCGGGCTGCTCTTGATGGTCCGGCCCCTTGCGCCAGGCTTCGATCAGGGCGTTGGAGTTATGGTTGCGTTTGGCAAAGGCCGCGCCGACCCCGAGGAATGTAAGCGTAAGCATGGGCACCTCCCGGCCTCTTGATAAAGACCTTGCGGTTCGCGAACAGGCCTTGATAGGCCTACCCATACAATATCGACTGCGTGCCGCGATGGCAACATACGCGGCGCAAGCGTCTCGGACGCACGAGCTTGCCGGGGAGGTCGGCGACGGGCTAGTTGATCATCTTGACCAGCATGACGGCCAGGCCGACCACCGCCAGAGCGAGGCCCGCGACAGCCCAGGCCCGCCCGCCGCGGGCGCTGCCGGCGGTGCGAACGCGCGTCAGCGACATCCAGCCGAGGATCCCCGCGAGAAAGGCGCCGATGCCGCCATACACGTCGGCACAAATGCACACCGGCAGTGAGAGCAAGCCCACAACAAAAGAGGCTACCGCATATCCGTCCGCGTTCGCTTGCGCGGCGCGGCTGGCGCCTTCCATCGTGAATGGGAAACCGCAGGCGGCGCAGTAGTTCTGCTCGATGTCGCTGGTTACTGCGCAGCGCGGACAGACGATAGCCTGCCCCGCACCTTCCAAATGGACGATCTCTGGGGCTTTGCCCCCAGCCGCCGCGTAGGCATGAACCGGTGTGGGATCCTGTTTGGTCTCTCCGCTGTCGCCGGCGCCGACGCCCAGCGCCAGGCCGGTCCGTGGATCCACACGTGGAATATTGAATACTGCAGCGCAGGTCGGACATCGACCCGGCGTTCCGGACTGCGCGATGAGCGCTTCCAAAACCGACCCACACAATCGGCATGAGAAATTGAAACGCAGGCTCGGCGCGACCGGCGGCGCGCCGTCTTGTTGCGAGGTTTGCTCGGGTCGATCGTTCATGTCCGCATCCGTCGGCCGTAGCCCCCATCTCACCCTGATATCAAAGGATATCGGACGTTAGGTGTTGTTTCGAGTCAACACGCTCGCGGCCCCGCCGCAACCGCTGCGGTTTGCAATGTTTCTCGAAACCGACGATCGCTTAGGTCGTGCATTCCCAAACGGTTACGCATTCGCGGTCGCAGTTATCGGACATTGTAGTGGCCGGTGGACCACGTGTCGTCGCGAACGGAGCAGACCGCACGATCCCAAAAAAAACTGCACTTCTGATAAAAAACGCTAAAGTTCGGCGGATGGGGCGACCTTGATCGCATAGAATCGTGTGCAGGACCGTGGCACAACCGTTGCTTCTGATAACGACGAATACCGCTGCAATCGGCGGTCGAGTTTTGTAGAGATCGAACATAATCGGCCGAGCAGAAGAGGGAGAACGTGGAGCTTTGTGCGGCTCTGCTGTTTGGCTTGAGGAGGAAGGCGAATGATGACCGAAGAACAATTCCAGCACAAACTGGCGGAGCTTGTTTCCGAAATCGGAACACTGCCGCCGTCCGAGCGCGAGAAATTGGAGCTTCTGGCTGAAGACACCAAGAAGCGTCACAAAGAACTGAAAGAGACCGTCGGCAGTCTGCAGGAGAGCATCGACTTTTTGCGCCTGAGCATCAAGTACATCCTCTTCGATCTCGAAGCCACGCGCCGCGAGAACCAGTATCTGCGCAAGATGCTGGAAGAAACCGACGCCTCCTGAGCGTCGCCCGCAAACGCAACGCTACAGAAACAAACCAACCCCGATCAGCGACAACGCTTGCGGATCGGGGTTTTTCTTGCGCATCTATTCGAATTCATCGTCTGAAATCGCGGCGATGTCCCGTGCGCCGTGGATCACGCGCAGTATGTCAACGTCGTGCTCGGTGACGCGATAGAAGATGAGCCAGTTCTCAAACCCTTTGACATGCCAGACGCGCACGTCCTGCAAGCGCTGATCCTCTGATTCCCATCGGTGGCCGATCTCAGGCATGTCCGCAATCGCATCGCAGGATTCTTCGACGGCTTGCAGAAAACGCTCCGCCGCATCGGGGCTGTCGCGACCGATGAAGAGATAGGATTCGATCAGATCTTCGCGGGCGGCTTGGCGGAGGGCGACTCGGCGCTTCACTTGGCCTTCCTGGATATCCTGGCCAGGCGCTTCTTCGCTTCCTTGCGGAGCTGCTTCCAGTCGTCACTGGTCACCGGCACCGGCTCGCCGCTCTCCAGGGCAGCCAGCAGCTTGCGGTCGATTTCCTCACGTGCCTGCTGCTTTTGGGCCTGGCGCAACAGCTCGCGGAAGTACTCGCTTACGGTGCCGTAACCCCCGCTCCGCACCTGCTCCTCGACCCACTGCCGCATATCTTGCGGAAGCGAAATGTTCACGGATGCTCTCATGCCAATACTGTATCATCAAAAACAAGCTGTGTCAAGATGTGACACAATCGGATACGCACGACACATTCTCAATCCGGCGACACTCGTTGAATCTGAACGATCACCTCGTCAGCGTACTTCCAAACGCATCGGTTCATGGGCCGGACAAGAAGCGCGGCACATTCTGGCTGTTATTTTTGCTGAACCGGCCGGTAGAGTGTGTCGCGCTCGGTGGGGTCGTAGCCGGCTTCGATGATCAGGCGTTTTATTTTGTCGACGGTGAGTTCCTGGTGCGTGCCGTGGCCTTCGCGCTTGGTGATGTCGTACCACACCACCGTGCCGTCGAGGTCGTCCACGCCCCAGTTGAGCGAGACCTGGGCCAGCTTCGGCGTCTGCATGATCCAGAAGGCTTTGATGTGCGGGATGTTGTCGCACATCAGGCGGGCCAGCGCCAGCGTTCGCAGATCGTCCAGCCCGGTCGGGCCGGGCAGGTGGGAGAGGTCGCTGTCATCGGGAATGAACGACAGCGGCACCACGCAGTTGAAGTGGGCGGCGCGGCTGGCCAGCGATTCATCCTGATGCTCGCGCAGCTTGATCATGTGCCGCACGCGATCCTCGATGGACTCGACGTGGCCGTAGAGCATGGTGGCGTTCGAGAAGATGCCCATCTCGTGGGCCGTGCGGTGGACGTCGAACCAGCCCTTCTCGCCGACCTTATTCTTGTAGGCTTCGTCGTGTACGCGATCGTCGAAAATCTCCGCCCCGCCACCGGGCAACGAATCCAGGCCGGCTTCACGCAATTGTTCGAGCACCTCACGAATGCTCAGGCGCGGCTTTGTGATCCGCGTGAAGTGGATGATCTCGATGGCGGTAAACGCTTTAATGTGCAAGTCGGGGCAGGCGGTTTTGATCCCCCGGCACATGTCGAGGTAGTAATCAAACGGCAGCGTCGGGTGCAGCCCGCCGACGATGTGTACTTCAGTGGCGCCGTGCTCGTGCGCCTCGCGCGCCCGCGCGACGATCTGATCGACCGACAACTCGTAAGTGTCCGAAGGAGCCGCAAGCTTTAGCTTGCGCGACTCGTCGATAATGGGGAACGCTTGTTCCCGATCGTGATTCGCGCGGGCTGAAGCCCGCGGCTCCTTGGTTTC
Source organism: Planctomycetota bacterium (assembly GCA_022573485.1). Lineage (GTDB taxonomy): Bacteria > Planctomycetota > Phycisphaerae > UBA1845 > CAIVHJ01 > JACZTW01. The sequence goes on along the minus strand of JACZTW010000082.1, from coordinate 5,479 downwards.
ATTCTCAGGAGCATCCTTCGGAAACGGTCGATAGAAGCTGCAGAACTTGCATCGCAGGACGCAAATGTTGCTGTAATTGATGTGGCGATTGATGTTGTAGTAGGCAGCCTTGCCGTGGAGCCGCTCGCGGGCGACGGTGGCCAGCTCGCCGAGCGTGTGGATGTCGCGCGTGCGAAACAGCCGCACGCCGTCCGCGAAGCTCAACCGCTCGCCAGCCCGCACCATCTCGGAAATGTCTGCCAGTTCGCTTGTCTCCGCAATCACGCTCATGGGCGGGATTATAGTGTACGCATCGCCTCTCCGCCAAACCCTGTCACGCCACCCCCGCCGCACCTAAACAGCGTCCCATTGGCTTGCCGTTTAGCAGCCTGCCCGAACCCTCGACGATCTTCCCTCAGGAAGAACCCACAATCCAGCAACCGGCACTCCACACCGCCCGACAATTTCCACATTTTCCGAAGATTCCCGTCGTCGATTCTGGCATATCATGCGTTCTATAGGGTAGAACAACCTTAACTTGAGGAGACAGACCATGAACACAATCAAGTATCTCGCATTCGTCCCAGCCCTGATGATCATCGCCGCCGCGGGATGCATCAAGCGCTCTGAAACGATCACCATTTTCGAAGACGGGCGACTGCGGCTCACAGCCGAAATCGTGGGTGATCCCGACGACGTCTACAACGGCGACGCCATGCCCACCGCCGAGTCCGGCTGGCAGATCGAGGACCGTATCGAGACCGACAGCGAAGGCAAAAAGGAGCTGACCCGCACCGCCACACGCGACATCGCAGCCGGTGCGGCGATCCCCGACTCGTATGCTACTCCGAACAGCCGGCTCGATTTGACCGCCCTGCAATTCCCTACCACGGTCACCATCGAGCACCGCGACGACGGCACGTTTTATCACTTCCGGCGCACGTACCATCGTCGCGAGTACTCCGCCCTGCAATACTGGAAAGACAGGATCATGGAGTCGGACGAAATCAAGGACATCACACAGACGGAGCCGCAGGAGCTTTCCGACGAACAGCGCGCCCGCCTGGCCAAAGCGCTAATCGACGTTGAAGCCGACCAAACCGCGGCGTACGTCGAGCAGACCGGGCTGGCGATGGCCGATGCAGTGTCGCAGGAAGCACTGCTGCACGCCCGGCGCGGAGCAATCAAGGTCTACAAAGCCGGGGGGCTGTTCGATCAAGTCGCGAAACTGCTCGGCCAGGACGACGACACAATCGCGCAGGAGGTCGAGCGCCTCGAAGGAGAATTGCACGAGCAGGTCCGCCAGGCCATCGAGACCGCCCTGCGCGACGCCAATTTGCGTAAGCCCGTCATCGATCAGTTCCTCGACCGCTACGAATTGGCTCGCGAAGCGTTCGAGATCACCGGTGACTTGAGCGATGAGAGTTGGTTCGTCAGCGTCGAAATGCCCGGGCGCATCATCGCCCACAATTCCTCCGGCGATTCGAGTCAGTTTTTCCACGACATGCTCGAACCGCAAAAGGACGAAAACGTGACACGGCACGGCCTGGTTGAATCCAAGGTCGCCGTCATGAGAAACGGCAAGCGCGAGATCGTGACCATGCAGCACGAATACGAATCGCGCAGCAACAAAGTCGCCTGGGAGTTCGACGGCAAGGCCCTGCGCGACCGCGACGTGGTCCTGATGGCCACCTCGTTCGTGCCCAAGGGAACGGAATGAGGCATCTGCTAAACGACGAAGTCACTTAGAACGGCCCAGCAGTGGCTTGCCGTTTAGCAGATTCTGCAGAGTCCAAACAGTCCGCCTGGCAACGATGTAACCGACGAGGAACTCAGTGCTTTCCCGACACTTTGTAACTTGGTTGATCGGAGAGTAGCGCATGTCCGACGTCAGCGAATCGCAATACAAGTCGATCCGAGCCCGGGTCTATCGATGGGCTTTTCGGATGTTGCAAAACGAGCACGACGCTCTGGACGCGACTCAGAACGTGCTGCTCAAAGCGTTGCGCGTACCGCCGGCGGAACTCGACCGGCGCACCGCTTGGCTGCGGAGGATCACGATTAACCACTGTATCGACGACTTCCGCCGACGGCGCCCGACCGCACGGCTGGTCGATGCTGCCGACGACTCCGAGCCGGACGATACGCTCGAACAGGCCGAACGCAGCGCCCGAATCGCCGCCGCCATGCAAGACTTGACCGACGTGCAGCGTGTGGTGCTGCTGGCCAAGACTCACGACGGAGAATCGTTCGAGGCCATCGCGCGTTCGCTGGGCATATCCGCCAGCAGCGTGAAGACACATTACCTGCGAGCCTTGCGCAAGATGCACGCCAAACTCGCGCCCCATGAAGGAGACGAGCGATGAACTGCAACGACATCAAGAATCTGCTGGCCGACTACTTGGGCGACGAGCTCGAATCCGCAGAGCGGATGCAATTCGAATCGCACCTTTCGACTTGTGCGCCCTGCCGGGCCGAGGTCGCCGGCCTGCGGCGAGTGCAATCGCAATTGCAGGACGCACCGGATATTTCGATCGAGTTGGCCGACCAGCGGTCGCGCTGTCTCGAGATTCGACGCCGACCCGCCTGGCCGATGCGGACCGTGCTCGTTGGTCTGCGCTATGCCGCCATACTGGCCTTCGGCGTCGGCCTCGGCTGGCAATTGAAACCCGCAGTGGAACAACCCATCGCGGGAGTTCCGCGCACGGACATTTCACCCGTGCAAACCGTGGCCACGACCAACGTCCATCCCGCATGGATCGAAGCCGCCGCCAAAATAAACGCCGGCCAATCGTCTTTCGCCCGCTCACTGGCAGCGCTTTCGACCGCCCGCAGATAGCTGTAACCTCGACGGGCAAGTCCCTTTCCGGCGCAACGGCCAAGACAATTCGTACGGTCCTGCCCGTGGCTTGCCGTTTGGCAGCCCGCCCGGAATTTCGCGGCGCTTCCGGCCGCGTGCGGCCGGCTATATACTGTCCTGCGTTCGGTTCAACAATTGCTGTAGCGGTCGGCCGGCACAGAGGCCGGCCGCTACCAATACACGGTGGCGTATGGACGACCTCAAACACATCGAACGACTCATTCGCAGCGAGCATCCGTGCATCGCGATCGCGACGTATGAGGAGAACTACGCGCTCAGTCTGGTGCGTGACGCCTCATTGCAGCTCGGCGGGGAGCTGTGGGTGTGGTCGGCGGTGGATGGCGTTCGCGACGGGCTGATCGCCGGCAGCAAGCCCATCAAGGACACCGAACACGCGGCAGCGGCGCTGTATCACTTCACGCACCGCCTGGAGAATCCCAGCCTGTGCGTCACGCTTGATTTGGCGGACCATCTCGAAAACAAGAAAGTGCTGCGGCTGCTGCGCGAATTGATCGACAAGTTCAAGAGTTCGGGCAGTGTGCTGCTGATGATCGACCACAGTGACAAGCTGCCGAGCGTCGTCGCGGCCCACGCCACGCGCCTGGAACTCGCCCTGCCCGACGAAAAGGAACTGGAGCAGATCGTCCGCAAAACACTGCGGCGGCTGAATGACAACGACAAGATCGACATCGAGATCACGCGCGGCACCTGGCGAACGATCATCCGCAACCTCCGCGGCCTGAACCGCAGGCAGGTCGATCAAATCATTGTGGACGTGGTGGCCGACGACCGCCGCTTCGACGAAGCCGATATCAACGACATCCTGGCCTTCAAGCGGCGTGCGGTGCAGAGCGGCAGCTTGCTCGAATTTGTGCAATGCCCGGTGGACATCAACGAAATCGGCGGGATCAGCCGATTGAAGCGCTGGCTCAAGCAGCGGCAAAACGCGGTCAGCGACAAAGCCACCGAGTTCGGCCTGGAAGCGCCGCGCGGGGTGCTTTTGCTCGGCGTGCAGGGCGCGGGCAAGAGTTTCTGCGCCAAAGCCATCGCCACCGCCTGGCAGCGGCCGCTGCTGCGCATGGACCCCGGAGCGCTGTACGACCGCTACATCGGCGAATCGGAGCGGCGGCTTCGCGACGCCCTGCGGCAGGCTGAGGTCATGGCGCCGATCATTCTGTGGATCGACGAAATCGAAAAGGCCTTCGCATCCGCCGCCAGCCGCAGCAGCGACGGCGGCCTGAGCCAGCGCATGTTCGGCAGCCTGCTGACTTGGATGCAGGAGCACACCGAGCCAGTGTTTCTGGTCGCCACAGCCAACGACATCGAAGCCCTGCCGCCCGAACTGCTGCGCAAGGGGCGCTTCGACGAGATTTTCTTCGTCGATCTGCCCAAGAAAGCCGCCCGCAAGCAGATCTTCTCGATCCACTTGAAGAAACGCAATCGCGACCCGAAGGAGTTTGATATGCAGGCCCTGGCCGACGCTTCGGACGGCTATAGCGGCGCCGAGATCGAGCAAGCCATCATCGCCGGCATGCACGACGCCTTCGCCGATGGCAAGAGCCTAACCACCGAGCGCATCGTTCGGGTCCTGCAAGACTCGCCGCCGCTGTCAGTCACGATGGCCGAAAAAGTCCAGGCCCTGCGCGACTGGGGCAAAGCCCGCTGCGTCCCGGCGGATTGAGCAGATCGACTGTCGGGTCGATGCGCCGACCTACGAAACTGCATAAGCTTCAGGAACTTGTCCGCCGAGACGGAAGGACTGCGGAGTGATAAGCAAAGACAAAGACAGTGACGATGATGTTCAGATTTTCGTTGGAGTTGCAGGACAAAAGCTCCAAACTCGCTTAAGGATGGACGCTGTCTATTTTGAGGCAGCAACGGCTGCCTTCGAGAGATCAAGAACACGAGGTTTGCTCGCCCGCAAGGCTTCTGCCACCAAACGACTCAGCGAACTCAAGAGTCGAAAGAAGGAGCTTTGGGCTAGATGTAGAGACCAATCCAATCCTGAGTGGCTACAATTGCTCAGTGATTTCGATGGTGTACATCATATGCTTGAGCAGGCACATGCTCCCTTAATCAATGAGTATTCCTCATGCCACATTTTGTGTGCCTCTAGCCTGGAAGCTCATATCAACATTGTGGCAACTAGCTGCTTGGACAACGCCCAGGCGTATTGCTTCATTAGGCATGAAAACATTCGTGACAAGTGGGCATTACTGCCTGAGTTACTCGGAAATGCAAAGTGGAACAAAGGCGATCGAGGTTTTCAGAAATTCGACGAGTTAATTGAAACTAGGAACGAGCTATGTCATTTCAAGGCTGACTCAGATGTTCTCGTGTTAGGAGAGGTTCGATTCTTGGAGAAACTTCGATTGACAGAGAAAGACTGCCAGGAGTCACTCAAGACGGTCAAGGAGATGATCCTCGACTTGTCTACCAAGACAGGCAACGATGTCCCGAAGTGGACAACAGAAAGCGGCTCAAGTCCGTTTGAAGCATTTGCATCGATAGACCTAGATCAACTCGGACTCAAGAGCAAATGAGAGACAAAAGAAGAAAAGGGGAGGCAAAAAAAGGGCAAACAAAAGGAAAAAAAAGGTGTCAGAGAAAAAAAAAGGTGTCAAGAACAATTTCTTGATG